>DATIOP010000292.1:0-5950 GCA_035472975.1 Gemmatimonadales bacterium | reverse complement strand
CAGCCCGCGCTTGGGATTTCCGTCAGGGTGGACGGTGACCCGGCCATCTCCATTGGCCCGGAAAAACCCCAGACCCCAGCCCTGCACGTTGTAGAGCTTCTCGGCGTCCTTGACGGTCCAGGAAGTCGGGGTGATTGAGCCGGCTCCGGTGGGAGGAAGGGGAAGATTTTAATAGAGGAAGCCGGGAGATGGGAGACGGGAAGGGCGGGAAGGCGGTAGGGCGGATAGGCGGGGCGGACGAGGCGACGAGGGTGACACGCTAGATTCAACAGAGGACCATCGACTATCGACCATCGACCACCGACTCTAGACTCCAGTCTCTCGACTTCCGACTCAGAATGACCTGGTCCTTTCGCATCGCACGGATCTTGGGCACCGACGTCAAGGTGCACTTCACCTTCCTTCTGCTCGTCGCCTGGTGGGCGATCAGCGGCTACCAGGAAGGAGGAACCCGCGGGGCCGTCCATGCGACCGTTCTCCTCCTCTCCCTGTTTACCTGTGTCATCCTCCATGAATTCGGACACATCCTCATGGCTCGACGATTCGGGGTCCGGACTCCGGATGTGATTCTCCTGCCGATCGGAGGAGTGGCGCGGCTGGAGCGGATCCCCGACAAGCCCAGGGAAGAACTGCTGATCGCCCTTGCGGGACCATTTGTCACCCTGGTTCTCGCGGCGGTCTTCTACGGATGGCTCGTGCTGACTGGGCAGTCCATCACCACTCCCTCGGACGACCTGGCCCACGCCCCGCTGGTCGTGGCTCTGCTGGTGATGAACGTGATCCTGCTGGTCTTTAATCTCATCCCGGCGTTTCCGATGGACGGGGGCCGAGTCCTGCGGGCGCTCCTGGCGAGCAAGCTGGGGTTCGTGAGGGCGACGCGCATCGCGGCTTCGATCGGCCAGGGACTGGCCATACCGGCCGGCGTCTACGGGCTATTCAAGCCAGAGCCGATGCTGGTCCTCATCGCGCTCTTCGTCTTCCTCGGCGCCGCGACCGAGGCCGCGGCGGTGGAGACGAGGATGGCGGGCGAGGGAATCCGGATCGAGCAGATGATGGTGACCCGATTCGAGACCATTCCGATCCACGCCCGGTTGCGACTGGCCGTGGACCTGCTGCTTTCCGGCGAGCAGCGCGAGTTTCCGGTGGTGGACAACGCCGGGCGGGTGGAAGGCATCCTGACCCGGGAAAGCCTGATCAAGGCCCTGACGGAGCGGGGCCCGGAGTCCACGGTTGGAGAGGCGATGATTTCCCCGGTGCCGGCTCTGCCGGTGGGCCTCGATTTCGAAACGGCGGTGGGGCGACTTCGTTCCAGCGGCTTGGCTGCGCTGCCGGTGGTGGGACCCTCGGGTGAGTTGGTCGGTCTGCTCACCACGGACAACGTGTCCGATCTGATAATGGTCCGGCGGGCCGTCAGCAAACGCTGACCGACCACACCGACCCTACGAGTCCTGCAACTCCTGCTGAGCCGGTCCCGGAGACTTGGGGACCTGGAAATACCACCAGTTCCGCTCCGGCGTCCATCCTTCATCCTCGGCGGTGATCGGTCCCCACAGGCACCGCTCCGCCGGCTCCAATAGAACTAGCATTCGGTGATCCGCGGTGCGTACCCGCGGCATGATCTGGGCGCGCGCCTCGACGGAGGCAAGCTCGAGGGCGTTCTCCAGCAGCTGGCGCCCGTCCATGTCGTTCAGGTAGTCGTCCAGCCCTTGTGGATAGCCCTTGCTGACCTGGTCTACCACCCGTTCCCAGTTCTCGACCAGCCCTCGCAGCCCGTTCGCCACGATCGCGTACGACGCGCCCTGCTTCCGCAGGAAGTCAGTGATCGGATCGTCCGGCTGCTGAGACACCTACATCCTCGCTTCCATCCACGAATTGTTGCTCCGGTCCACGTCCGGCAGGGCCTCGTGCGGGTCCACGTCCACTCCGATAATGGGCCGGCCGCCGGCCGCTCGGTAGGTGAAGTGGTTCCCCAGGTTCCACATGTCCACCGGCAGCCGGACGAACTGGGTCTGCCCGTCAGCATAACGGAGCCGGATCTCGGCGGGCATCACCATGGTCCCACGGTTGGAGAGATACACATTGGCGCCTCGATCCTCGGTCCGGACCACGGAGTCCACCGCCTGGTCGAGCCGGGCCGTCGTGTAGATCCACCCCCGCCAGAACCAATCCAGGTCCATCCCGGACTCGTCCCGCATGAGGCGGAAGAAGTCGGCAGGTGTTGGATGCTTGAAGGCCCAGGCCTTGATATAGGATCGGAAGGCGGAATCGAATCGCGGCTTCCCGAGCACCTCGTAGCGCAGCATCTGCATCATCAGGGCTGGCTTCTGATACGCGGTCCAGAATAGATCGCGAGACTCGACCGGCCGGGTGATGAGAGGTTGTTCCAGACCCGGCTTGGAGTGGTCGGGATAGAGATGGAGCGGATGAACTTCGATCGAATCTCCGTAGGGAGTTCCCTGGAAGTACTTCGCCGCGTTGGCCAGATCGATGAAGGTATTGAACCCTTCATCCATCCACGGATAAAGGCGCTCGTTCGATCCCACGATCATCGGCACCCACTGGTGGCCCAGCTCGTGAGCCAGCACCCATTGCAG
This sequence comes from Gemmatimonadales bacterium, assembly GCA_035472975.1. GTDB lineage: Bacteria > Gemmatimonadota > Gemmatimonadetes > Gemmatimonadales > GWC2-71-9 > DATBGE01. Next base: position 3,356 of record DATIOP010000292.1, on the reverse strand, counting down.
ATCGATGCGCACCGGGCCGCTGGGGTCGAAGGTCATCATGGGATACTCCATTCCCTCGATGGGCCCTTCGATGCTGGAGATGTGAGCGTAGGGATAAGGGTACCACTGCTCGCTGTAGTACTTCACCGCCTCCCGAACCATGTGATTCGCCTCGGTCCAGAGCTGGGCCTGAGGCCGGTAAAACGTGTGGACGTAGATCCCCTTGTATCCGCTCGCGTCCCAACGGAAGTTGGGCGCGGCGGCGAAGGCGAAGTCCCGGACGCTGTCGGCGCTGAAACGCCAGGTCAGAGTGCCGCTGGCGGAGGGTCGGGTCTTGGCGGCGTCTCCCGCCTCGTCAGCGCCAATGATCGCGATGGCTGTGTCGGACGTCCGCGCCCCCGCCAGCCGGGCACGCTGCGTGGCGGTGAGGACAGTGAGGGGATTCTGCAGTCTTCCGGTCGCGGCGACGATGTAGGCGGCCGGCAGAGTGATGGACACATCGAAGCGGCCGTACTCGAGATAGAACTCTCCGGCGCCGATGTAGGGCTCATGGTTCCAGCCCCGCACATCGTCGTACACCACCATTCGGGGATACCACTGGCCGAACTCATACAGCGTTCCATCGTGTCCCATCCGCCCGCCGCCGTAGTCGGGAACCGGGAAACGCCAGCGGACCTCCAGATCAATCACACCTCCGGGAGGCAGCGACTTCGGCAGGTCCACGCGCATGGTGGTGCCGAAGACCTCACGCGGCAGTTCCCGGCCAAGGTTTCGCACCGCTTCGAGCGTGAGCACGCCCTGGAAGCTCTTGCATGAGAAATCAAAGACCGAGCCCAGGAACACGAGCGGCGGCTGGTTCAGCCGGTTGGTGACACTCCCGGCTTCGCACATGTTCTGTTCAAGGAACATCCAGAGATAAGGCAGCGCATCGGGCGAGTGGTTCACGTAATGGATTGTCTCGGAGCCCTGCAGCTCGTTGCGCACCGGATCCAGCCTCGCCGTGATCCGATAGTCCGCGCGCTGCTGCCAATAGGCCGAACCCGGGCGCCCGGATCCGGTCCGGACGGCATTGGGTGCTGGCAGCGGAAGCTCCCTGAATGGCGAGCTGTCGGAAACGGCGGATTGAGCGTGAAGTGGTGCGGCGGAGAGGAACGCCAGGACTGCGAGGCTAAGTCGCATGGATGGGCAATGGGGAATGAGTGGAATACTGGGGTGGTGCGACGAAGTTACGGTTCCTCGAATGGGTGTCCAGAGTCGGGACCGGGAATCTGGTCATAATGGCGTGAGTGACGGGCTTGGCGCTAAATCTAAGGGACGATGACTTCCTCAACCGGAGGCCTCTACCTCGCTGTGACAGGCGCGAGCGGCCTGATCGGCTCGGCGCTGGTGCCCTCCCTCGAGGCGGCGGGGCATCGCGTGTTGCGGGTGACACGGCGACCCGCCGGTTCGGGACAGACCCGGTGGGACCCGGAAAGCCAGACCATCGACGCGGCCGCGTTCGAGGGAATCGACGGGGCCATTCACCTCGCGGGAGAGAACATCGCGGAACGGTGGACTGAGGGACACAAGCGGTCGATCCTCGAAAGCCGGCGACAAGGCACTCAACTCCTCGCCGGGACGATGGCGAAGCTCAATCCGAAGCCGAGGTTTCTGATCCAGGCCTCCGCGGTGGGAATCTACGGCAATCGAGGGAGCGAATCGTTGACGGAGCGGAGTACACCCGGTCAAGGCTTCGCCCCTGAGGTAGCGCAAATCTGGGAGGCCTCATCAGGAGCGGCGGAGGACGCGGGGATTCGGGTCGCGAGGCTGCGGTTCGGCCTCGTGCTGACTGCGGCCGGCGGTGTCCTCGGCAAAATGTTGCCTCCGTTCAAGCTCGGATTGGGTGGCAAGCTGGGCGATGGGAAGCAGTACATGAGCTGGATCTCACTTGTGGACCTCATCGACGTGGTGCACCGCGTGATTGGAGGAAAGGACCTGAGCGGCCCCATCAACGTCACCTCGCCCAACCCGGTCACCAATGAAGAGTTCACTCACACGCTGGGACGGGTGCTGGAGCGACCGACCTCCTTCGCGGTCCCGGCGATGGTGTTGCACGCCATGTTTGGTCAGATGGCGGAAGAAGTGCTGCTTGGAGGTGCGCGGGTCCTCCCTGAGAAACTGCAGCAGATCGGGTTTCCGTATCGCTACCCCGAGCTGGAGCCGGCGTTGCGCGTCGCGCTCCAGGAGTGAGCCGCCGAGGTGCCGTGGTGACCAAACGCCGAGCCATCGTCCTCCTCTCCGGCGGACTCGATTCGGCCACCGTGCTCGCTATCGCCAAGGCCGAGGGCTATGACGTCATAGCCTTGAGCTTTCGATACGGCCAACGTCACGCCGTAGAGTTAAAGGCGGCTCGTGCGGTCGCCCGTGCCGCCGGAGTGGCGCGGCACCTGGAAGTCGAGTTGGACCTCCGTGCGATGGGCGGCTCCGCCCTCACGGCGGATATCCCGGTTCCAAGAAACCGCTTGATCGATGAGCGCAACGAGATCCCGGTGACCTACGTCCCGGCCCGCAATACCATCTTCCTGGCCTACGCCCTCGGCTTCGCGGAGGTCGAAGGAGCGGCGGATCTCTTCCTGGGAGTGAACGCGCTGGACTACAGTGGATACCCGGACTGCCGGCCGGAGTACGTCACCGCGTTCGAGCGCCTCGCCAATCTCGCGACCAAGGCGGGAGTCGAAGGAACGGCGAAGTTCCGCATCCACACACCGCTCATTGACCTGTCGAAACGGGAAATCATCGCGCGAGGCCTGGCGTTGGGGGTGGATTACGGTCTCACCCACAGCTGCTATGACCCGAGTCCCAACGGAGAGGCCTGCGGCGAGTGCGACTCGTGTCAGTTAAGGCTCAAGGGGTTCAGAGAGAATGGCATCGAAGACCCAGCGCCGTACGTCGGGACCAAAGCGGGATGAGCTACTCGGTCAAAGAGATCTACTACACGCTCCAGGGCGAAGGGATGAACGCCGGCCGGCCGGCGGTCTTCTGTCGTTTTGCGGGGTGTAACCTGTGGACCGGACGGGAGAGCGACCGGGCGACGGCGACCTGCAACTTCTGCGATACCGACTTTGTGGGCACCGATGGTCCGGGTGGCGGCAAGTTTGCCACGGCGGAGGAGCTGGCTCGGGCAATCGCTGAGAAGTGGCCGGCAAATTCCTCACCGGCGGCACGCAGGATGGTGGTCTGCACCGGCGGAGAGCCCCTGCTCCAGCTCGACTCGGCCGCGATAGAGGCACTCCATTCACTCGGCTTCCTGGTCGCAGTGGAGTCGAACGGCACCATCATCCCGCCGTCCGGCCTCGACTGGATCTGTGTAAGCCCCAAGGTTGATGCCGAGCTGGTAC
>DATIOP010000291.1:0-3770 GCA_035472975.1 Gemmatimonadales bacterium | reverse complement strand
CGAGTACCTAGTACCAAGAATGCGCACCGATCGGTCTCACTATGCCCTACTCCTACTCCCTACTTCTTACCTCTCACGCTTTTATCTCTTCCCCGCCAGCCGCTGCAGCGCCTGCTTGATCAGCTGCGCCGTATCCGAGGAGCCGTCGGCGGCCAGCGCGTCGCGCACCGCGCTCTCGGCCTGCGCGGGAGGATAACCGAGCCGTGTGAGGGCGGCCAGCGCCTCCTCGCTTGGCCCCATCGAAGCGGGCGGCAGCTCGCCCCCAACCTCCTCGAACCGGTCGTGCAGCTCCAGGACCAGTCGCTCGGCCTTCTTCTTTCCGATGCCGCTCACCGTGCTGAGAGCCGCGATGTCCTTCTGCCGGATACTCCGCACGGTGCGATCGGCCCCCAGCGTCGATAGCAGAGCCAGTGCCAGCCTGGGGCCGAAGCCGCTCGCGGAAAGCAGTCGCTGAAAGACGAGGCGTTCCGCCGGGCGATCGAACCCAAAGAGCGCCCAGCCATCCTCCTTCACCACCAGCTCGGTGTGGAGCTGCACCTTGGAGCCGACCGCCGGCAATCTCTCCACGACCCCGAGCGGTAGGGTGATGCTGTAGCCGACTCCGCCCGAAGTCTCGATCAGAACGGTGTCGCCATCCCGCGAGCGAAGGATTCCGGCAACCAGCGCGATCATCCGCGGCGTCCCAGGAAGGGGGCGAGGCTTTTCGGGGCGGTGCGCAGCAGATGGGTGAGCGCGATGGCGACTCCATCGGCTGCGTCGGCGGGACGGGGAGCGCTCTTGAGCCGGAGCAGCTGCGCCACCATGAAGCCCACCTGAGGTTTGAGCGCCGCTCCGCGGCCTACGACCGTCTGTTTGACGACGGCGGGCGAGTATTCGGTGACCGGCACTCCCCGCAGCGCTGCCGCCAGCAGGATTGCTCCCCGCGCGTGACCCAGCACCAGCGCCGATCTCACATTGCGGGCCGCAAAGATCCCTTCGACAACGACGCTCTCGGGGGACAGACGGTCGATGAGGCCGAGCAATTCGTCGTGGATCAGTCGCAGCCGTTCCGGCAGGGGATCCCGGGGCAGGGTCTTGATGACCCCGCACTCGATTAATTGCGGGGCCCGGCCAATCCGGGCTTCGACGACACCGTAGCCCGTAATCGCGGTGCCCGGATCGATGCCGAGCACCCTCACGGGAGGTGGCGGCTCAGGCCGATGTCTCCGCCTCCGCCATCGCGGCCGCATCGATGTCGAAGTTGGAAAAGACCTTCGAAACGTCGTCCAGCTCTTCCAAGGTTTCCATGAGCCGCAGCATCTGCTCCGCGTGCTTGCCCTCGACTCGCACCGTGTTCTTGGGGACCATCGCAAGCTCGGCAGTCTCGATGGCGTAACGCTTCGCCTTCAAGGCGTCCTGTACCGCGTGGAAGCTGTGCGGGGTGGTGGATACCACGTACTGCTCGCCATCGCGGACGAAGTCTTCGGCCCCGGCGTCGAGTGCGGCCTCGAGTGCCGTGTCTTCGTCGAACTTGGTTGCGTCGATATAGATCTGGCCTTTGCGCTCGAACATCCAGGCCACCGAATTGGTGGCCCCGAGGTTGCCGCCGTTGCGGCTGAACGCATGGCGAATCTCGGCCACCGTGCGGTTCGCGTTGTCGGTGGTCGCCTCGATCAGGATCGCGGCGCCACCCGGCCCGTAGCCCTCGTAGGTGACTTCCTCGTAGACCGCGCCCTCGAGCTCTCCGGTTCCCTTCTTGATGGCCCGATCGATGTTGTCGGCCGGCATGTTGACGGCCTTGGCGGCGTCAATCGCCGTGCGAAGGCGGGGATTACCGCCCGGATCGCCACCACCGGCCTTGGCCGCCACGGTGATTTCGCGGATGGCCTTGGTCCAGGAGGCGCCGCGTTTCTGGTCGGCGATCGCCTTCTTGCGTTTGATTTGTTTCCACTTGCTATGGCCGGCCATTCCTCTGCCTCGACGGATTCTGGGTTGAAAATACTGCCGTAACCCGTTGTCGTCAGCCCTCTAGCGACGTGGGGACCGGACGCGATGAATGCTGGCTGTCATCCGGCCATTGACCCCCTAGGGGCCCACCACTAATCTCCGCCGCCTATGCGTCCACAACTTCTGGCTGTCGCGCTGGTTCTTGCTCTGGCCTGCAAGGAAGACCGGCCCAAGATGCCTCCGATCGGCGAGACCATTCCCGAGCTCCCGGTCCCACCTAACGGAGAGGCCGTCTCCCATGCCGGCGGTGAGGATGCGACTCAGATCCGCTTCAAAAGCTCCGAGGGTCCGGAGGAGATCGCGACCTACTATCGCAACTACTTCAGCAAGAACAACTGGCGACTGGTGAGCGACATCAAGACCCGTGAAGGCGTCATTGTGATGTACGCGGAAGGAGTGAAGCGGCCTCTCTGGGTCACGATCACCAAGGTCAGCGGGGAGGATGGAAGCCTGATCGATATCGCCGGGGCTAAGGCTCCGTCGTCAGTGCAATAGGAAGAATTATCTCCCCGGTTCGACCATATCCTCGAACCGCAACCATTCGTGGTAGAAGTAGAGGTCGACGAAACCGGTCGTGCCGTTGCGATTCTTGGCCACGATGAGCTCTGTGGCTCCTTCGACCCCACCCGCCGGCCGGTACATCTCTTCGCGGTAAATCGCCAGGACCACATCAGCCACCTGCTTCACCACTCCCAGGCCACCCAGGTCTTCGAGCGAGGGGCGGGGATCGCGTCGACTGGGCTTGAGGCCCGGTAGCTGGGCCAGGACCAGTACCGCGACATCGTGATCCAGCGCCAGCGCCTTGAGTGCTCGAGCCGCACCTGCCACCGCTTCGTCAGGCCCATTGGCCGAGGTCGGCGGTGCGGTCATCTGCAGCGAATCAATCACCAGAAGCGCTCGGCGGGGCACCGTATCCAGTGCCTCCGACACCTCGGTGAATCGCTGTCCGCTGAGCGACCGGACCTGCAGCGGAAGGTCACGTAGCCGGAGCGCCGCGGCACCGACCGAGGCCCGGCTCACATCGTCGAGCGCTCCGCTTCGGAGCGCGTCTACCGGCACCCGGGCCTCGAGGGCCAGGGCCCGTTCCATGAGACGGTCTTCCGTCATCTCCCCCGACAGGAAGACCGTGGGCACTCCCGACTGGGCACCCCGGATGGCCATCGCGAGTCCCAGGGACGACTTCCCGCTTCCCACGTCACCCGCCAGGACGATCAGGTCCTGACGCCGGAACCCGCCTGCGAGCATCCGATCAAGCGAGGGGAAGCCGGTCGGAACGGTATCGGTCGCCACGGTGCCGTCGCTGCGCGCGTCCATTCGCTGGACCAGCGCCTCGACGGTGGTGGAAGGTTCCTTGTTATGAGAAGGGCGGGGGCGTTGCATGCCTCAATTATACGCCTTTGGTCAGCGACCGAGGGGAAGCAATGCCTGACGAGCAGTCCTTTCGGCCTTGCGGACGGCTTCGGCCGCCTCCTGGCCGGCAGCTTCCCTGGTCGGGGCGACCAGCGCATTGAGGATGCCGGGCACCGATTCCCGCGTGGCGTCGCGCAACTGGTGCAGGGCTGCTGTGAGGGCCCGCCGGAGCGGGGCGGGGACGGTGAGACTGGACATGCGCGACTCGAGTGCCGTTATCCGGCGCCGTACATTGCGCTCTGTGAGCGGTGGGTCGAGTTGAAGGTCCTGGGCCACCCGAAGCGTCAGCCACAATGCGAAGAGTCCCTCGCGCCGGGGGCCCCGGGCACTACGGGCGAGGAGTGAGATCAGCTCGATTGCCGCCGGGTCCCAGC
>DATIOP010000290.1:0-2257 GCA_035472975.1 Gemmatimonadales bacterium | reverse complement strand
ACGACAATGGTGAGCTCGAGCGAGAGGGGTTCGGGCGGTTGATCGGCCCGCGGACCCGCATCGTCGCCTTGGCCCATGTGAGTAACGTTCTGGGGACGGTCAATCCGGTCCGGGAGATCGTCGAGCTGGCGCACGCCAGCGGCGCGGTGGTGGTAGTGGACGGCGCCCAGGCAGTACCCCACCTGCCTGTGGATGTTCAGCAGCTGGGATGCGACTTCTACGCCGCCTCGGCCCACAAGATGTACGGGCCCACTGGCGTTGGCTTCCTCTACGGACGGCTCGAGTTGCTCGAAAAGATGCCGCCCTGGCAGGGCGGTGGGGGCATGATCGAGCGGGTTGCCTTCGAAGGAACGACCTTCGCCCCGCCGCCCGCGCGATTCGAGGCGGGAACTCCTCCGATCGCTCAGGCGATCGGATTGGGTGCGGCGATCGACTACCTCCAAACTCTCGCGGGCGAGAACTTGGCGCGCCACGAGCAGGAGCTGCTTTCCTATGCGATCGCGCAGGTGGGACAGCTTCCCGGCATCCGGCTCATCGGAACGGCCAAGGACAGAGCGAGCGTTCTCTCCTTCTCGGTTGAAGGAGTGCATCCGCATGATGTCGGGACCGTGCTCGACGCGCGAGGTGTAGCGGTGCGAGCCGGCCACCACTGCGCCCAGCCCCTGATGAGGCGGTTTGGAATCCAGGGCACCGTCCGGGCCTCCTTCGGGTTCTACAACCTCCGCGAGGAAGTGGATGTTCTGGTCGAGGCGCTAGGAGAAGTGCGGAAGGTGTTCGGATGAACGGCGATCTCAGTGAGCTCTACCAGAACCTGATCCTGGACCACAACCGGGCACCGCGGAACTTCCGGGTGATGGATGGAGCCAACCGCCACGCGGACGGGTACAACCCGCTCTGCGGCGACTCCCTCTCCGTGTGGCTCAAGCTCGAGGGAGACAAGATCGCCGACGCCAGCTTCCAGGGTTCTGGATGCGCCATCACGAAGGCCTCGGCCTCGCTGATGACGACGGTGGTCAAGGGCAAGACCAAAGAGGAGGCCGGCGAGATCTTCGCCAACTTCCAGCGGATGGTTACCGGTCAAGCCGGAGCTACGGACGACCTCCCAGCTCGGCTGGCCGTGTTTGCTGGAGTGCGGGAATATCCCGCCCGGGTGAAATGTGCGAGCCTGCCCTGGCACGCGATGAAGGCGGCGTTGGAGGGCAGGGAAATAGAGCGAGTATCCACGGAATAGCGTCGCTCGCGAGCGGTGCTACCCATCCAAGGAGAGCTGAATGCCGTATGATCCCCGAGTAGTGCAGCCGATGCGCGAAGAGATGGTGCATATGGGCGCCCAGGAACTGAAGACTGTCGCCGAAGTGGATGCCGCGCTCGGGGACCAGCGTGGAACCACGCTCGTATTCGTCAATTCGGTGTGCGGGTGCGCGGCCGGCAGCGCCAGGCCTGGGCTTTCCCTGGCTATGCAACACGGAAATCGTCCCCAGCGGGTGGTCACGGTGTTTGCCGGGGTCGATTTGGACGCGGCAGCCAGGGCCCGCCAGTACTTCAGCGACTACGCTCCCAGCTCCCCTTCACTCGCGCTCTTCAGCGATGGTGAGATGGTCCACTTTGTCCATCGTCACCAGATCGAGGGACGGGGCCCGCAGGACATCGCTAAGGACCTGGTGGCGGCGTTCGACAAGTTCTGCGCTACCAGTTCGGTTTGACGTGAGCGGTCACGTCTTTCACCCCGGTCATTCGGAGCTGCACGGCATCACTGTCGTGCTGGAGACCACGGGAGACGTCGTCTACGTTGGCCGCTATCACGAGGAGACCGACCACGGGGTCTTGCTACACGACGTGGCGGAGCATCGCAATGAAAGCGGCGGGTTACCGCGGCAGGAGTTCATAGCGCGTACCCTCAAGTTCGGGGTGCGGCCTCAACACCGGCACTTGGTTGTGCCTCGGGAAGTAGTCGGACGGATTTCGAAACTGGCCGAATGGTAGGAACGCCGGCTCAACCTGATGCATCAAGCCCTCCGGGCCAGTCAGCCGGAGGGCTTGATCGTCTCAGGGCCAGGCTTGTTCGCCGTAGTGGTCGATCGAGGTGATGGCGTCCACCGGGCAGACACGCGCGGCATCCAGGATGCGTTTGTCTCTGGCGCCTTCCGGATCAACCACGACGCAGAAGTCCTCATCGTCGAGCGCGAATACCCCCGGCGCCATGCCAACGCACTCGCCGTTACTCTCGCACAGCTCGCGATTAATGATGATTTCGTAG
>DATIOP010000289.1:0-18936 GCA_035472975.1 Gemmatimonadales bacterium | reverse complement strand
GGATCCACCATACCCTTCTAAGGTGGCATCCCAGCGGCCGCTCGATGACAATGTCCTTCCAGCGCCATTAGCCTCCGCTGAACAAATCCGGAGCCCGATGACGATGGATTGTCCGCGCTCGGGGACATCAACGAAACCCGGTACTAATACGTAACTATCAATATTACAATGAGTTACGATATCACCCCGGAGTGGCATCCGGGCTGCCTATACGGCTGACGATTCCCCGACATGGAGACTACGATGTCCCGCGCGATGCTGGCCTTGGCCCTGGCTCTCGCCCTGGTGGCCTGCAACGACTATGGCACCAACCCCGGCGGCGGCGGTGGTGGCGGACAAGTCGCGCCCCCGGCGAACCTCACTTACGAAGTGGAACCCAGCGGCACCCCCGGCGCGCCCAGCGGTGTGTTGTTGAGTTGGGAGGACGACGGGAATCCCGCCCTCGCGGTCTGGCACATTTACTCCCGTGGTTCGATCTCGGAGTCGTACCTGCTTCGGGGATCAACTACTTCCACCACGTTCCACGACAACGGTATCCCGCATCTCCAGTATTACGTCACCGCGGAGGATCAAGCCGGCGTCGAGAGCGGGCCGAGCAATGTCATAACCGTGGATGAACGGCTCGCGCTTCAGAAGCCGGCCACTCTGACCACGACCTCCCTGAATGGAGCGATCGCGTTGACCTGGTCCGACAACGCCTTCGCCTCTGATCCGTCGGCTTTCAAGGTCTATCGGGTCTACAGCACGCCATACGATCTGGACAACGACCTCTGCCTCGACCAGTGGGCCCTCGAGGGAACCACGGTAGCTCCCGAGTTCGTCGCCGCTGCTCTCCCTAACGGTTCTCCGCGGTGTTTCGGAGTGTCAGCGATCAGCATCGAGGGGTTCGAGAGTCTCTGGTCACCGATTCACCAGGACACGCCAAGGCCGGATGCCCGCAACGTGGTGCTCTACGCCCGGCAGGAACAGGATGACGAGAGTGGGTTCCGCTTCTGGAACGACTTCAACCACGATGGCGTGGCCCAGCCGAATGAGATTGGAGTGGTCGGACTGGGCTCCTCTCCCAGCGAGGACTTCTCGGTGGAGCGGGACGCCAGTGAGGCTCTCTTCATCACGCCGGTCCGAGCGGGCACCAAGGTGGCGCTCTATGGCAACGCACCCGTTGCCGACCTCACCAGCATCGACGCCGCACCGGTCAACGGTTTTGGGCGGGCCGGTCTGGAAGCCCTGCCGGGTTGGGGCTATGTGTTTGAAATGGATGGCGGGGATGGTTTCGCCCGGTTTGGCGCGCTGCGTGTCACTCACGCAGGCAAGAACTTCATCATCGTAGACTGGTCCTTCCAGACCGATCCAGGCAACATCGAGCTGCTGGTCGGCAGGGGCGGCACCCACTAGCCTCTCCGTCTCACCATTATCCTGCGACCCTCCCGGCTCCGCCGCGGAGGGTCGCTCGTTGTGGCCCCTGTTCTCTGTACCCGCTGCATCGTTTACTCTTGTTGCAATGCCAGCCCCCACCATAGCGCTGAGTGGCCAGGACCTCTCGATTGCCGATGTGGTCCAGGTCGCGCGTTCGCCCGAAACGCGCATCGTGCTGAACGGCGACGCGCTGGCCCGCCTCGAGCGAAGCCGCGGTCTGGTTGATCAGGCGGTGGCGGCCGGCGAGACCATCTACGGCATCAACACCGGCTTCGGAAAACTCGCCAATGTGAGAGTGCCGGCCGGCCAGCTCGATCAGCTTCAGGTCAACCTCATCCGGAGTCACGCTGCCGGCGTCGGATCGCCCTTGTGGGTAGACGCGGTGCGGGCCGCGATGCTGCTCCGCGCCAACGTGCTGCTGCGCCCCACCAGCGGAGTTCGCCCCGCGTTGGTCGAGGCTCTCGTGGCGTTGCTGAATGCCGGTATCGTTCCGAGGGTCCCGGAGCAGGGAAGTGTCGGCGCGAGCGGTGATCTGGCGCCGCTCAGTCACATCGCGATGGTGCTGCTGGGTGAGGGCGAGGTACTTGGTGGCGATGGGCGGGCAGACAAGGCACTCGCGGCCGCCGGCCTTAAGCCATTCCGTTTCGCTCCCAAGGAAGGGATCAGCTTCATCAACGGAACCCAGGCCCAGACCGCTCTGCTGACTCTCCTGGTTCACGACGCCGAGGTCTTGTGGCGGACCGCGATCGGCGCTGCGGCAATGAGCCTGGAGGCGCTGCGGGGAACTCCTACCCCGCTCGATCCACGAATTCACGCGGCTCGGCCCCATCCAGGCCAGCTCCGCGCGGCCGAACTGATGCGCGACCTGTTGGCCGACAGCGAGATCAGGGAGTCGCACCGGGAAAACGACCCGCGGGTACAGGACGCGTATAGTCTCCGCTGCACTCCTCAAGTGATGGGGGCAGTGGCCGATGCGATTCGGTTTGCTCGGGAGACTGCCAAGATTGAGCTCAATGCATCGACGGACAATCCGCTGGTGTTTGAGGACGGATCGGTGCTCTCCGGCGGGAATTTCCATGGCCAGCCGGTCGCCCAGGCGCTCGATTTTCTCGCGATCGCGCTCACCACGCTCCAGGCCATCTCGGAGCGACGGGTAGAACGTCTGGTGAATCCCGATCTATCCCAGGGACTGCCCGCATTCCTGACCCGGGATCCGGGCCTCTCCTCCGGCTTCATGATGGTCCAGATCACTGCCGCGTCTCTGGTAGCGGAGTCGCGGAGTCTCTCCCACCCCGCGAGTCCCGGCTCGATTCCAACCGATGCGAATCAGGAGGACTTCGTCCCCATGGGCATGGCCGCGGCCTTCAAGGCCTGCCGGATCCTGGCGAACGCTCAACGCGTCGTCGCGGCGGAACTGCTCTGCGCCGCCCAAGGCCTTGAGTTCCTGTTGCCGTTGCGGCCGGGACGTGGAGTTGAGCGTCTGTATAAGCGGGTGCGAAACACCGGAGATGGGGTGCCCCTCCTCGAAGCCGACCGCCCACCGGCGCCGGATCTGGAGCGACTGGCCTCCCTCATAGCACGCGGCAACCTCGACCCCGCGCCCGGTTTGGCTTGCTAGCCCTCAGGGCCACTCGTATCTTCTAAGTGACAGATTCCCTAGCGTTTGTACCCTCCCACTCGCCGGTCGGATGAACTTCGAGAAGCTGAAGGAAACGGCCCGGAAATTCGAGCAAAAGGAAGAGTGGCGGCGGGCCATCGATGTTTATCAGCAGGCTATCCGGGAATTCGAGGCGGGTCATGATCCCGCCCCGGACCTCGCGATTTACAACCGTGTGGGGGACCTCTACCTCAAGGCCAACGAACCTGGGGCCGCTGTTCAGGCGTACGAAAAAGCTGCCGACCTTTACAAGGACCAGGGGTTCTACAACAACGCCATCGCGTTGTGCGGCAAGATTCTGCGGGTGAATCCAGGGCGGATTCAGACCTACCTCACCCTGGCCCACCTCCACGCCCGCAAGAACGTCGTTATTGAAGCCAAGAAAAACCTGCTCGAATACCTCGAACGGATGAATGCGCTGGGTCAGCTCGACCAGGCGTTCAAGGCCGTGAAGGATTTTGCCGACCAGTTCCCCAGCAATAAAGAGATTCGTCTCATGCTGAGCGAGCTGCTTCGCGCCTCGGACCGCTTCGAGGAAGCACGTGAGCAGCTGGAGAAGCTGGCGAGCGATCTCGAGGCCAGGGGAGACACCCAGGGGGCGCGCAAGACGCTCGCTCGACTTCAGGCCCTGGACGCCGAAGAATCCGACACCACCCCGAAAGCGCCGTCCCGGCCCAAGCCCGGCGAGTTGGTATTCCTCGACACCGGGGGCGACGCCGGCGGGTCCCATCGTCGGTCCAGCGTCAGCCGGAAGTCTCCTGCTCGAGGTGTGGAACCGACCCGGATCGTCGAGCGGACGCCATCGTTGCCCAAGATGGACATGCCGGACGAGGCCGCGGCCGAGGAGCAGCAGGTCGGCATCGAGACCTCGAGTCTCACCGACGTTCCGCTCACGCTCGAGTCGGTTCAGCCGATCAGCGATGAAGCACAGATGGAAATGACGCACCTGGACGTCGCCCAGACCCTCGGGTTCGAACCGACCATCGCTGAGGAGCCTTCGGGCGACCAGGTCAGGCCGCTCGATGGGCTGGAGATCGACGCGCCACGGCCTGATACAGTGGACATCGAGCTCGCGCCGGACCTTGGCATCGAGCGCAATCTCGACGCCGAGGAGGACGTCGAGAACATCACGTCGTCCGAGTTGGAGCTGATCGCGCCGGAAGGTCTGGAGGAAACTCCCGATCTCAGCGACGATCTGGCTCTAGACCTTCAGGAATTGCCCGTGACGGAGGAGTCCGCGGAGGATGAAGGACTCGGTCTCGACCTGATCGATCCCGATGCGCCACTCACGTCCGTCCCCATTGAAGACCTTCCCCTCGCGGATCTTGGTGCGGAGGAGCCGGTCGAAGGGGAGGACACCGGTTCCGAGGTTGACTTCCTCGAGGTCCCCGAGGCCCGCCAACTGACGGTTGACGAGCTCGAGGATCAGGTCCTCGAGGATCCCGACAATCCGGACACACACCGGGCGCTCGGCGAAGCACTGCTCGCTGCCGGCGAATCACCTCGAGGACAGGAAGAACTTGAGCTGGCTCTCTCTGCCTACGAGAACCGGGAGGACTGGGATCACGCCTCGGATCTGGTAAGTGAGCTCATCCGGCTGGATCCGAGCGGCGTGCGCTATCATCAGAAGCGGGTGGAGCTGGCATTTCGTGGCGGCGACCGGACTCGTCTCCTCGACGCCTATGTGGAGCTGGGCGATGCGCTCATGCGGGTCGGTGCTCTGGATAAAGCGGTAGCGGTTTATCGGCGAGTGGTTGATCATGACCCGGACAATGCCCGGGCACAGGCCGCGCTGGATTCACTCGCTCCGCCGGAAGAAGCGCCGCCTGCCCTGGCGGGTCTCGAGGTGGAGGACGCCGAGGGCGAGATCGACATCCGGGAGGCTACCGAAGACGAACTGGCCGAGGCTGATGAGCCCGAGGAGCGTCGGGGTCCCCGTTGGTCGGCTCCGATGTTTGCCCCGAGCAGCGACTTCGTGGATCTCGGTTCGCTCGTCCTCGATGACGAAGCGCCGCGGGATCTCCGCATGCGGGTGGAGGACGAGGAGCCCACCGGGGATGAGCAGAAGGATTTCCAGGAGATGCTCACTCAGTTCAAGCGTGGCGTAGACGAGAACATCGGCGCCGAAGACTTCCAGGCCCACTATGACCTCGGCGTCGCGTTCCGAGAAATGGGCCTGTTGGACGAATCAATTGCCGAGTTCCAGAAAGCGCTGCGGGCTCCCGAAGGGAGACTACGGACCTCCGAAGCACTGGGCACCGCGTTCTTCGACAAGAAGCAGTTCGCGATTGCCGAGGCCATCCTTCGCCGTGCCGTGGAGAGCCTGGGCGCGAGCGACGAGGAGCAGATCGGCCTCTTGTACTGGCTCGGCCGGGCGCGGGAGGAGCAGGGGAAGATCGATACAGCGCTCCCCTGTTACGAACGGGTGTTGGCGGTGGATATCGGATTCCATGATGCGGGAAGCCGGATGGCGCGCCTGGCGGGTAGCCGATGACCTCGGGAACTGCACCAGTCACGCTGGCAAGTCTGCAGGCACCGCTCCGGGCGAGGCTGGAGACGGTGCAGCGGGAGTTGCGCCGGATCATCGAGAGCGACTTCGGCCTCATCGCCGAGGTGAACGGCCACCTGCTGCAGATGCAGGGCAAGATGTTCCGGCCCACCCTGCTGCTGCTCTCCGAAGAGGCGTCCTCCACTCGCGACCCGCACGCGCCGACTCTCGCGGCGGTGATCGAGCTGATCCACCTCGCCACGCTGGTCCATGACGACTCGGTGGATCACTCGGTGCTGCGTCGCGGCATGCCAACCATCAACGCCCTGTTCAGCCACCAGATTTCGGTGATCATGGGCGACTATCTCTACTCACGGGCGGTGGTCGAGCTGACCCGGCTGGGAGATCTCGAGCCGCTGCGAGTGCTGAGCAGGGTAACCAATGAAATGACTGTCGGTGAAATGCGGCAGCTCATGGCTCTCGAACCGCTGGCTTTTTCCGAGGCCGAGTACGATCTGTTGATTCGCTCAAAGACGGCATCCCTGGTTTCGGGAGCATGTGAAGTCGGCGCCCTCAGGGCGGAGCCGGTGGAGCGGCAGGCGCTGCGGCGTTTCGGCGAGTATCTCGGGATGGCGTTCCAGGTGATCGACGATCTGCTCGACTATGTCGGCGACAAATCTGTCACCGGCAAACCGTCCGGATCCGACCTTCGGGAGCACAAGGTGACACTGCCCCTTATCTTCGCGCTGGAGCGAATGGACCCGATTGCCCGAAAACAAGTCGAGCGTCTCATGGCGACCCCCGAACCAAGCGATGACCAGATCGCCGACGTTGTTGGCTTGGTGGCGGAAATCGGCGGCCTCGAGTATGCGCGGGAACGTGCCCAGCGCCTCGCGGAGCAGGCAGAGTCCGAGCTCGATGCACTCCCCTCCGGCCCGGCCCGGGACGCGCTGCGCGCCAGTGTCACCTACGTGCTGGACCGCCGGCGCTAATGGCAAGTGGACCGAGGCGACCGGGCTTCTATCTTGGCGTGCTCGTCGCCGGATTCATCGTGGGCGGGTTCTTTACCGCTCTCATCAGGGAAGTGGTTCCGGACAGCGTCGCCAAGACCGTCTTCACCGCCACCTGGAGCCCTTCGATCGGGCCGGTGTCGATTGACCTCCTGGTGATTAACTTGACGTTGGGGCCGTTGGGGCTCCATGTGTCGTTCTTGGCGCTGGTTGGCGTGTTGGTGGCATATTTGATCGCCCGCTCCCTCTTCTAGGTGGTGGAGTCACCATGTTCAATAACATCGGTCTCCCCGAGCTGCTGCTCATCCTCGTGGCCGTACTACTCCTTTTCGGCGCCAAGCGCCTGCCCGAGATTGGCGCGTCGTTCGGCAAGGGAATCCGTGAGTTCAAGCGGAGCCTGAGCGATACCAACGACGCCATCACCGGCAACGAGCCCGATCGCAATGGCGGATCACGCCAGATCGACTCGAAGGTTTCGAACCCGCCTTCGGGTGGCGATCCCAAGCGCCTGAGTCAGTAGGCGACCGTCGAGGACGCAGCCCCAAAAAAAGAAGGCCCCGGGATTTCCCGGGGCCTTTCCCGTTGGCGGGTCAGATCAGAGCTTCTTACCGGTCTGAGCTGCCTGCGCTGCTTGAGCCGCTTCGGCCTGGGCGTCGGTAGTGAAGATCCGCGCGCGGCGATCATCCACCTTCGCGTTCTCCCGCAAGGCGGCGAGATAGCTCCGGACCCGGTCCTGCCGGGCCAGGCGCACCTGCTGGATCTTGAATTGATTCAGATCGGCAACGTACGCCGCGGAATCCGCCTTGGCCCGCTTCAGCACCTTCAAGAAGTAGGTGCCCTCGTCCGTTTCGATCGGGCCGGCCACCTTGCCGGTGTCAACTCCAAACACCGCCCCGACCAGGATCGCGCTGGGGAACGGAGGATTGACCCGGGTGAAGGGCGGGAACTGCTGGAAGGGCAAGTGAAGCGCCTTGGCGGCCTGCTCGAGTGTACTGCCCTCCGACAACCGCTTGCTCATATCGTTGACGACAGCCTTGGCCATCTCCGGCTTCTTGGCATTGCGCGCCGCGATTTCCACCGAACCGTGGATCTGGTCGAGGGGCGGTACTCGATCGGCGTGCAGGCTGTCCACGCGGAAGAGCATGTAGGCGTAGCTCAACTCGATAACGCGGCTGGTCTCCCCCTGCTTCGCCTTGAAGGCCCAGACCGAGGCTTCGGGGATGACCTGCATCCCGATCATCACCTTGCTGCCGATCTGGGTGGGATTGGCACGGCCAATCTTGAGACCCATGACTCGGGAGACCGTATCCAGCGCGGCGGGATCGAGCCGCTCGGCTCCAAGCGATTCCAGGCTGTCGGCCTCGGCATCGAGGTGATCGCGGTGTCCCCCAGTGACCTCGATCGGAATCAGGATGTGGCGGCCCTTGGCCTTGTCTCCCGAACGCGATTCGATCTGAATGATGTGATAGCCGAAGCTGGACAGGACCGGATTGGAAAGCGCGCCGATTGGCAGGCTGAAGGCGGCCTTTTCGAAGGCCGGATCCATCTGCCCCTTCTTGAACTCACCGAGGTCGCCACCCTTGGCGCCGCTCACGGTGTCGGAGGACTCCCGCTTGGCTACCTCGGCGAAGGGTGCTCCGTCGTGGATCTCCTTGCGGATCTCTTCGGCGCGAGCCAAGGCCGCGGCCGAATCGCTCGCAACGGGCAGGCGGGAGATCTGGACGTAGCTCAGGTAGGCGGTCCTGGGCTGCCGGAACTGCTCGAGGTGATCGTCGTAATACTTCTTGACCTCTGCCTCGGTCAGCGGAACCGCCGAATCGGCTACCACGTCACGGGGAACCACCGCGGTCAGCTGTATCGTCACGGTCTCGTGAGCGTCCCGATACGACTGCCACAGCGCCCCGTCCGAGAGGTACACATCGGCCGTCACGACCCTGAGGAGCTTGCCCCGCATGATTTCCTCGCGATACTGCGCCTCGAGCTGCGGGATGTACTGCCTGCCGATGCTGGAGTTGAGCCACCGCTGGTATTTGGCCAGATCGAACTTCCCCTCGGTCTGGAACTCGGGAACGTTGGTGAGCTCCTGGGGCGGGCTGTTCTTGATCGCGTCTGCGATCTCCTCGGCGTCGGCGCTGATGTGGCGGCGCTTGAACTCCGAGCTCATGACCTGTTCCTGGATCAGGTTTTCCCACACCTGATTGCGGACCTCCTCGATATCGTCGGCGGAAAGGGAGGAACCGCTCTGCCGCTGGCGAGCGTCGATGGCCTGTTGCAGGATCGCCTGGTAGGCGTTGACCGGAATCGAAACGCCATTGATCACCCCGACCGTGGAACGGGAGCCGCCGGTAATCTGGCTCCAATCCACGCTGGTGACGACGAAGATGAACATGAGCACCGCGAACACGAACGCGGCGATTTTGCCACCCACACTGCGGAAGAATTTCATCATACGGCGGTAACCTGCTCCAGTAGGCGGAGGCAACCCGAAAAAAGAGGGGTAAGTCTACGCCGGAGAACCCCGAATCTCAAGCTGCTGGGCCCCCTCCAAGAGTTGACAGCCCCGCAGCGGGTTGCTAATGTTTGTTCAATTACCACAACAACTTAGGCATAGGGCCCCGGATGGCTTACACCAGCGAGATCGACAAGCTCGAGCGCCGTTGGAAGGAGAATCCACAGGGGACCGTTTTCGCGCCGCTGGCGGAGGTCTACCGCAAGGACGGGCAGCTGGAACGGGCCCGTGAGGTGCTCCAGCAGGGCCTGGTAAATAATCCCGATCACATTCCCGGAAACATCGTTCTTGGGCGTTGCTGCCTCGACATGGGGGATGACGGCGGAGCCGAGGCGGCGTTCTCGCATGTGCTGGAGCTGGATCCGGAGAACGTTATCGCGCTAAAGGCATTGGGAGAAATCACCGAGCGGCAGGGCAGGCTGGCGGAAGCGTTCCAATGGCTGGGCCGCTTGATGCAGGTGGATCCCACCAACGACGATGCTCGGGAGCAGCTGAAGAGGGTCGAAGCGGTCCAGCAGCAGGCCGCTCTCGTCATGTCTGCCGAACCGCTTGCCGAAGTCTCGCCGTCAGAAGAACCGGTACTCCAGGACGCGGCGCTCGATGAACCGGTGCCTGAGCCTATCGAGCCAGTCTGGGCCAAGACCCCGGAACCAACTCCACCGGAGCCGCCACCAGCGTTTGCATCTCCAGCCGCGTCGTTCGAGGATGACGACACTCTCGTCGTAGAGGCCGTCCCCACTCCGACTTTCGATTCTCCCGCCGAGTACTCGCCTCCCGAGCCAGATACTTCGGCGCCTCTCGAGTCGAGCCATCAGATCGTCCCCTTCGAGGAGAGTGACCTTCTCCCTTCGGCGGAATTCGGGACCACGGCGCCGGAACCGATGGCCGACATCGAGTCGGTCGAGTTCAATGCGGCAGCAGCGGCGGAGACGGCATCACTCACGCCGTTGACCGACTTGCAACGGGACGATGAATTCAGCCCGCCGCCGGACCTCGGTATCGAAGTGCTCAGTCACGAGGAGCCTTCGCAAATCGATCTCCGTCCCGCGGGAAGTTCGGAGTTCCAGCCGGCGGACCATTCGAACGAGCTGCTGGATGTACGGCCCTCCAGCTCTTCCGAATTTCAGGTTCCGGACGCTTCGTCCGAGCTTGCCCTGTCTGGTTCGTCCGCCAACGAGTTTCAGACGCCCAGCGGAACCGAGGACCTGCTCGGCGCGAGCGGTGGCGGCGAGGAATATCAAAATGCCTCGGATCCGGCTCGAGATCTCGCGCCGGCCGACTCCGCGGCGATGGAAGAGACGGTCATGCTGCCGCCGGTAGACGAGACGCCGCCGGCGGAACCAGAGGAGGTCGTCGAGGGGGAAGTAATCGACCTTTCGACACCGGTGGCCGCAGTCGAAGAGCGCTCCGACAAGCTGCCGCTCATTTTTCCCGACGATGCAGGTCAGGAACCACCGCCGCGCAGTCGGCGGATCTCCCACCCGGACGAACCGCCGAACGAGCCGGAGCCCATCTTCACCGAGAGCATGGCCGAGACTTACCACCGGCAGGGTCTGAACGATCAGGCGCTTCATGTGTATCGGCGGTTGTTGGAGCAGATGCCGGGCGATCACCGGCTGGAAGCGAAGATCCGCGAGCTCGAATCATTGGTGGGAACCGGGAGCGAGCCCGCAAGCGCGAGATGGCCGGCCTACTCCGCTTCGGTCACGGGTGGAGAATCGGTGGAATCATTCTTCCACTCTCTCGCCGCCGCCCGTCCCGCGGGCCTCGGCGGCCCGGTGGAGCCCCCGTCGCGGCCCAGTGCCGAGCCGCAAGCGGATGATCAATCGCCCGGCGCACCGACCCGGCCGGCGAACGATGCCTTATCGCTCAGCGCCATCTTCGGCGAGGAAAGCACCCAACCGCCGCCTGCGACCCCGCCTGCTCCGCCTTCGGCCTCGACCCCCACGACGGGTCACGCTTTCTCCTTCGATCAGTTCTTCGGTGGAAAGGACGCTCAGGGGAGCGGATCGCAGTCGTCGGGCCGGACTACTCCGCCCTCCGGGCTGGAAGAAGATCTCGACCAGTTCCAGAACTGGCTGAAGAGTCTCAAGAAGTAATGCACATCGCCGTACTCAACGGTCCGAATCTCAATCTGCTGGGTGCGAGAGAGCCGGAGCTGTACGGAACGACCACGCTCGCCGAGCTCGAGAAAATGGTACGGGATGAGGCTGGTCGCCTCGGCGTCTCGATGGAGTGGCACCAGACCAATCACGAGGGAGACTTCGTCGACGCGGTGCAGGGGTTACGGGGAAAGGCCGAGGGCGCGCTGGTGAATGCCGCCGCCTTTACCCACACCAGCCTCGCGATCCGCGACGCATTCCTGTCCGTCAAAGTGCCGTTCGTGGAAGTGCATCTCTCGAACATTTTTTCACGCGAGCCGGAACGGCGGCACTCCCGGCTGGCGGATCTCGCCCTCGGTGTTGTCGCCGGATTCGGACCGCTGGGCTACGTCCTCGCGCTGCAGGCGCTGGTGTCGCGACTCCGCGGTGGCTGACCCCCGAGAGACCCGTCAGGGCGCCCTGCTGGCGCGGCTTGCTGCGGCAGGACTCGATGGGCTGCTGGTGCTGTCGCTGGCAAACATCCGATATCTCACAGGGTTCACCGGCTCTTCCGCTCTACTGTTGATCCGGGAGTCCGGCGCCACCCTCATCACCGATTTCCGCTACGCGACCCAGGCCCCGCGTGAGGCGGGGACCGCCGCCCGAGTCGAGATCGACCGGATCAGCACCTGGGACCGGCTCGGCAAGGTGGTGAGCGAAGCGAAAAACGCGGTGAGGTTGGGTTTCGAGGCGCACATCGCCACCGTGCGTGATGGCGAGCGAATCGTCGCGATCGACAAAGCGCAGTGGGAGCCGGTCAGCGACCTGGTCGAGCAGCTCCGGCTGGTAAAGGACCCGGGCGAAGTGCAGGCGATCCGTCAGGCCGCGGAAGTGGCCCAGGCCGCCCTGAACGAGGTGCTGCGGGAGATTACAGTGGGACAGGAGGAACTCGCGGTGGCGGCGCTGCTCGAGGCCGCCCTGCGCAGGAGGGGGAGCGAGTGGCATCCGTTCCCGACAATCGTGGCATCGGGGCCGCGGGCCGCGCTACCTCATGCCCGAACCAGCGAGCGGAAAATCCAGGCGGGAGAGTTCCTCCTGCTTGACTTCGGCGCCCAAGTGGACGGATACTGTGCCGACCTGACCAGGACAGTCGTGGTCGGGGCCCGCGCCGATCAACGCCAGCGACTGGTCTACGACACCGTCGCTACCGCGCAGCGACGAGCCCTCAACGGAATTCGCGCCGGCCTTACCGGCCGCGAGGCCGACAGCCTGGCTCGGGATGTCATCGTCGCGGCAGGCTTCGGAGAGGCGTTTGGGCACTCGCTGGGGCACGGCTTGGGGCTGGAGGTGCACGAAGCGCCCCGGGTAGGGCCGACCGGGCAGACCGCCCTACCGCCAGGCGCGGTGGTAACTGTCGAACCCGGGATCTATCTTCCCGAGTGGGGCGGGGTTCGTTTGGAAGACGACGCACTGGTGACCGGAGACGGGACCGAGCTCCTGTCGGACAACCGGGTCGAGCTGGTCGAGCTGGTCTGACCGCAACCTGCCAACTCACGACCATGAATACCAAAGAAACCACCGATCTCGCCAAGCTGCTCACCAAGCTGCCCGGCATCCGTTCGATTGAACTCAAGGATGTCCGGCACCTGGTCGAGCTGCTGCGGGAATCGCCGGAGATTGGCTCCATCGAAGTGAAGGGCTGGTTCGGCACCGGGGTTCTCATTACCCGGACCGGCAATCATGCCGTTCAGGTATCGGCCCCGATGGCGATGCCGATGCACATGGCCGCAGCACCGGGACCGGCCGCCGCCGCGGCGAGTCCCGCGCCCGCCGCCCCGGCCGCCGCCGCGCTCAAGGAAATCAAGTCGCCGATGGTGGGGACCTACTATCGCGCTCCGGAGCCGGGTGCCGAGCCTTATGTGAAGGTTGGCAGCCGGGTGTCGGCCGGGCAGACGGTCTGCATCATCGAAGCGATGAAGATCATGAATGAGATCGAGGCCGAGGTCACCGGCGTGGTGAAGGAAGTCTGTCTCGAAGACTCCTCACCGGTCGAGTTCGGGACTGTGCTGTACCGGGTAGATCCCAATGGCTGAGGCCGCCGCGGCGGGCCCGGTCGCGCCGTTCAACTTCAAGCAGGCGATCTCGCAGATGGTGCAGCGGAACGGCTCCGACCTGCACCTCAAGGTGGGCCGCGCTCCAACCATTCGGGTCAACGGCGAGCTGGCCGGACTCGAAATGTCCCCCCTGAAACCGGAAGACCTGAAGCTGCTGGCGGAGCAGATCATGACTCCCCGGCAGGTGAAGGAATTCGCCGAGAAGAAGGAAGCGGACTTCGCGATCGGCGTACCGGGCGTGGGGCGCTTCCGGACCAACATATACCAGCAGCGCGGGACCCTGGCTTTCGCGTTCCGGGCTATTCCGTACGAGGTCAAGACGATCCGGGAGCTGCACCTTCCGGAAGTCCTCGAAGAGATCTCGCTCAAGCCGCGTGGTCTCGTGCTGGTGACCGGGGTGACGGGCTCGGGCAAGTCGACCTCGCTCGCCGCGATGATCAATCACGTGAACCAGAACCGGCGGGTCAACATCATCACGATCGAAGACCCGATCGAGTTCCTGCACCGCGACGTGAACGCGAACATCTCGCAGCGCGAAGTGGGGAGCGACACCCTCTCCTTCGGCACCGCCCTGCGCCACGTGCTGCGGCAGGACCCGGACGTGATCCTGATCGGCGAGGTCCGGGACATGGAAACCCTGGACACCGCGCTCAAGGCGGCCGACACGGGCCACCTGGTCTTCTCGACCCTGCACACAACCGACGCGACTCAGACGATCAACCGGGTGATCTCCTTCTATCCGCCGCACCAGCACCAGGAGATACGCGCGCTGCTTTCCACCGCGCTGCAGGCCGTCATCTGCCTTCGCCTGGTTCCCCGCAGCGACGGCAAGGGACGGGTCGCCGCGTCGGAAGTGCTCATCAACAGCGCGGCGGTGGCCGACAACATCCGCGATATCGAGAAGGCGCTCAACATCCCCGATCTGATCGCGGAAGGCACCGAGGCGTACGGCATGCAGTCGTTCGACCAGTCGCTGATGAAGTGGTACCGGGACAAGGTGATCTCCTACGAGAGCGCGCTGTTCTATTCCAGCAATCCGAGCGAGTTTGCCTTGCGTGCCTCAGGCATCAGCGCCGCCTCCGACCGGACTTTCAGCGGCATTGCGGATGGCGGGAAGCCCGCCACGGACATCTCCCAGGATATCGCGCCCTGATGTTCAAGAAAGTCCTGATTGCCAACCGCGGGGAAATCGCCCTGCGGGTCATTCGGGCCTGCCGGGAGCTGGGTGTGGAGACCGTGGCGGTCTACAGCGAGGCCGACCGCGAGTCGTTACACGTCCGCTTCGCGGACGATGATGTGTGTATCGGCCCCCCACCCAGTCGCCTGTCCTATCTTCGCATCCCCAACCTGATCGCCGCGGCGGAAATCACCGGCGCCGACGCGATCCACCCCGGCTACGGCTTTCTCGCCGAAAACGCCGAATTCGCCGATACCTGCAAGGCCTCCAACATTGCGTTCATCGGCCCGACCGGCGATCAGATCCGCCAGATGGGAGACAAGGCGACCGCCAAGCGCCTGGCCCAGGAAGCCGGCGTGCCGATCGTTCCGGGAACTCCAGGCACGGTTCAGGATCTCGATGACGCGCTGAAGTACGTCGAGACCATCGGATTCCCGGTCATCATCAAGGCCACGGCGGGCGGCGGCGGCAAGGGAATGCGGGTGGCGCAGGAAGCGGAGCAGTTCGCTCAGTCGTTCTCGCTCGCGCAGAACGAGGCCCTGGCGGCATTCGGAAACGGTGAGGTATACGTCGAGAAATATCTGGCGCGTCCCCGGCACGTGGAAATCCAGGTCATGGGCGACCTGCACGGCAGCGTGGTCCACTTCGGGGAGCGGGACTGTTCGGTGCAGCGCCGGCACCAGAAGCTGATCGAGGAGAGCCCGAGTCCGGCCCTCACACCGGAGCTCAGGGCCCGCATGGGCGAGGCGGCGATCCGGCTGGCGTCGGCGATCAACTATGCCGGCGCCGGCACTCTCGAATTCCTGCTCGACGAGGACGGCAGCTTCTACTTCATGGAGATGAACACCCGGATTCAGGTGGAGCATCCGGTGACGGAGATGGTCACCAGCTTCGACCTGGTGAAGGAGCAGATCCGGGTGGCGTCGGGCGAACCGGTGAGTTTCCGGGGCGACGGGGCGCGGCTCCGCGGCCATGCCATCGAATGCCGGATCAATGCCGAGGATCCCTATCGCAACTTCCAGCCTTCGCCCGGCGTCATCACCGCCTACCATCCGCCGGGCGGGCCCGGCGTGCGGCTGGACAGCCACATCTACGACGGCTACACCGTCCCACCCTATTACGATTCTCTCCTGGCGAAGGTGATCGTCCATGGCAACGACCGCGAGGAGGCTCTCGCGCGGATGGGCCAGGCACTCGACAGCTTCGTCCTGGAGGGCGTTACGACTACGATTCCCTTCCTCGGCCGGGTTATTCGTCACCCGGACTTCGTGGCCGGCCGGGTAGACACCAAGTTTCTCGAGCGCCAGCCGCAGCTCTTCGATCCTGAGGCATGAAGCTGGACGTTTTGTTTTCCCCACTCGGCCTCACCCCGGCCGAGGTGCAGGGTCGCACGGTGTTCGTGGTGGACATCCTGCGGCTCTCGACCACAGTCTGCGCGGCCCTGCATCACGGCGCCCGCGCGGTCATTCCGGTACCGTCAACCGAAGAAGCCCTGCGCATGGCCCAGACCCTGGGCCCGGGCGAGGTCGTACTGGCGGGCGAGCGTAACGGTCTCCCCATTCCGGGGTTTGCCCTCGGCAATAGTCCCCGGGAAATGACACCTGAAGCGGTGAAGGGACGTCTCGTAATCATCACGACGACGAACGGCACCGGAGCACTGCTGGCGGTACAGGGGGCGGCCCAGGTCTACTGCGCCGCCGCGGCGAACTTCTCGCTCGCAGCCGCGGCCGCAAGGGAGATCTGGGCCCGGGATCGCGACATGGTCATTCTCTGCGCCGGGCGGGATCACCGTTTTTCGCTCGACGATGCGTACTGCGCAGGACGGCTGGCGTCGGTCGCGCTGGGCGGAGTCCGGCGGCGACAGGGGTTGAACGATGCCGGATTGGCGGCGCTTCATCTGGTTCGACGCTATGGTGAGCGCTGGGAGCGGCCACTGCTCAGCAGCCGGGCAGGGCGAGAGTTGTCCACGATTGGCTTCAAACACGACGTGCTGGATTGTGCCCGTGCCGATGCCTATCCGGTGCTGGCGCTCTTCCATGAGCGGCGGGTGACCGCTGCCTCCACCTGATGACTGCTGACGCATCCCGCCACCCGGATCACGATCAGGCCAGACATCTCACCGCGATCGCGGCGCTGGTGCTGGGTGTCTTCCTCGGAATCACCCTGCTGCCTGTCTCCATTACCGGACCGCTTGGGAACTGGGTAGGACACTGGCTGTGGACTTTTCTGGGGATCGGTGCCTTGGGATTTCCGCTGCTCGGCCTCGGCATCGGACTCGCCGGGTTTGATCGGCTTCCGCGCCTCGACATGAAGCGAGTCGCGGTTCTGGTCGTCGGCTTGACGGTGGTCGTGCCATTTCTGGTGGGGATCGTCACCCACGTCACACCGCGCGACTTCGATGGACCCACGCTTCCTGCTCGACTCACTGGATTCGGCCCGGGGATGATCGCTTTCTACCTGTATGGCTGGATCGGTCCGGTCGGCGGATTCCTGCTGGGATTCTTTGCGCTCTCGGCACTGACGATCATGACGATCGCGTGGCACCCGCTCAGCCGGCTTGCGGGTGGCTCTGCAGGCACATTGACGCCGGTCGCGCGGGGAGGAGAGCCGATTACGACGCCGATCGCCGTCGTAGGGGCGGGTGAGATCGAGGACGACGAACCGGCGGTCCTTCCTCCACCACGCAGGGAACGCAAACCCAAGAAACCCGCGAAGGGTGCCACCGCCCCGCTGCCCGACGCGGGGGATGAAGACGAATTGCCGCCCATCGAGCTGCTGGCCCCTCCCGCGACGAAGGACACCGACGCGGGTGAGGCCCAACTCGATCGGCTGGGCCAGGTCCTGCTCGAGACGCTCAAGACCTTCAAGGTTGACGGGACCATCGCCGGAAGAACCACCGGACCTGTCGTTACCCAGTTTGAGGTGGTACCGGCGCCGGGGATCAAGGCCGGCCGGATTGCTTCGCTGGCGGACGATATGGCGATGGCCATGCGGGCCCAGTCTATCCGGGTCGCACCAATCCCGGGTAAGGGAGCTGTCGGAGTCGAAATTCCCAATCCGACCGCGCGCATGGTTACGCTCCGGGAACTGCTCGAGGCTCCCGAGTGGGAAATGAGCCGAGCCTCTCTTCCCGTGACGCTGGGGCGCGATCTCGAGGGGAAGCCGATCATCGCCGACCTCGCGAAGATGCCGCATCTCCTGATTGCCGGGGCGACCGGGTCCGGTAAATCCGTCGCTATCAACACCATCATCACGAGCCTGATCTACCGCTACACCCCGAAGCAGCTGCGTCTCCTGATGGTGGATCCGAAGATGGTGGAGCTGTCGATGTACAACGCTCTTCCCCATCTCAGGCACCCGGTCGTCACCAACAACAACGACGCCGCGCGAGTGCTCAAGTGGGCGGTGTTTGAGATGAGCCGGCGCTACGAGCTGCTGCACGCGAACGGCGCGCGCAATCTTGCGGACTTCAACCGCAAGGCCGAGGAAGGGAAGCCGCTGCGTCATCCGGCCAAACCCAAGCCCACACTGACCAGCGTCAACGCGGAGCCGGCTGACACGCCACCTGAGCCGCCGGCCGAATCGGAGTATCGGGACGGACCGCTTCCTCTC
Source organism: Gemmatimonadales bacterium (assembly GCA_035472975.1). Taxonomy (GTDB): domain Bacteria; phylum Gemmatimonadota; class Gemmatimonadetes; order Gemmatimonadales; family GWC2-71-9; genus DATBGE01. The sequence continues at coordinate 872 of DATIOP010000289.1, read as the reverse complement.
ATCGTGATGATCGTGGACGAGCTGGCCGACCTGATGATGACGGTGCAGGGGGAAGTCGAAACGCCGCTCGCCATCCTGGCGCAGAAGGCCCGGGCGATCGGCATCCACATCATCCTGGCCACTCAGCGCCCCTCGGTGAACGTCCTCACGGGCCTCATCAAGGCGAACTTTGCGAGCCGCATCGCATTTCGGGTGGCATCCAAGGTGGACAGCCGCACCATCCTGGATCAGAACGGTGCAGAGGCCCTGCTCGGGAATGGCGACATGCTGTTTCTTCCGCCGGGCAAGAGCGAGCCGATGCGGTTGCAGGGTGCCTTCATCGCAACGGACGAGACCGAAAGGCTGATGGCCTGGTTCGAGGAGCGCCGGGAAGCGAGGCGGGCCGGTGCTTCAGCGGCAACCAGCCACGAGCCGGATATCATCGAGCTGGTCCGAGCCCAGGAGCAGGCGGAAGAGGGTGTCGGGCCGTCGCAGTTCGAAGGTGAGCGCGACTCGTTATTCCGGGAGGCCGCCGAGGCCTGCGTCCAGAACCAGGGGGGATCCACCTCGTTGCTGCAGCGGAAGCTCAAGATCGGGTACGGGCGTGCAGCCCGGATCATCGACCAGCTCTACGAGGCCGGGATCCTCGGCCCGCCAGACGGGAGCAAGCCCCGCGACGTGCTCATCGGAATCGATCAACTGGACGAGTATGCTGGGTAGTCGTCAGCCGTCGGCCGTCAGCCGTGAGCCGGTAGCCGTTAGCCGTTAGCCGTTAGCTGTCAGCCGTCAGAGTTGACGAGTAGCAGCTACTGTTCGCCGTTCACTGTTTTCTCCACGCGTCTCTCCGCCGATGTAGCAAGCCTGTAGCAGGCTCGCCCGCGTTCAATTGATTC
>DATIOP010000288.1:0-6594 GCA_035472975.1 Gemmatimonadales bacterium | reverse complement strand
GGCGACCCCAGCGTCCTGACGCTGCGTTCCCACCCCATTCCCGAGCCCGGCCCGGGTGAAGTGCTCATTCGCATCGAGGCGGTCGGCGTCAACTTCACCGAAACCGAGAAGCGCCGCGGAGTCTACAATCCACCGGCCTTGCCCTGGATTCCGGGCGACGAAGGCGCCGGCGTGGTTGAAGCAACCGGCCCAGGCGTTGATCGGTCCTGGACCGGACGTCCCGTCGCCTTCTGGGCCCAGCGCACCAGCGGAACCTACGCCCAGTATGCCGTGGCTCCGGTGAACTCGTTGTTCTCCTTGTTGGATCAAGTCGAGTTCCCGGTCGCCGCGGCGCTCCCCGCGCAGGGCTTGGCCGCCTACGGATTAGCGAATGCGGCGACGGAGCTGACCCGAGGGCAGAGCGCGTTGGTGCACGCGGCAGCCGGCGGTGTTGGCGCCTTGCTGGTTCAACTGCTGATACGCCGAGGAGTGCGGGTCCTCGGGACCGCGTCGACAGCCGGAAAGCAGAAACTGGTGGGAGAGCTTGGAGCCACACCCCTGCCCTACGGCCCCGACCTGCCGCAACTGCTCAGGGCCGCCAACGGGGGACAGGGCGTCGATGCCGTTTTCGACTCGGTGGGTCGTGCCACCCAGGCCGACAGCCTCGCGTCGCTGGCTTTGTACGGCCAGCTCGTCTTCTTCGGAGAATCCAGCGGCTCTCCGGCTCCGATCCATCCCGATGAGCTTTATGGCCTGAACCTACGAGTCAGCAGTTTCTGGCTGGCGGCGGATCCTCCGGAGCGATGGGAGACGGCCCGTCGCGAGCTGCAGGAATGGGTGGTGTCGGGACAGCTTCGGGTTACCCTGGGACAGATTCTCCCCCTGGCTCAGGCCGCCGAGGCGCACCGCCGGCTTGAGCAACGGCAGACTCACGGCAAGTTGATTCTGCTTCCCACGGCGTAATACGTATACTCCTGCCCGCGATCACCCGCGGGGCCGACCGGAATCCGCTTGATGCCCAGCCGCAAGAAGCGACGGAGTAGCGCACCAGACTCCATCAGCAAGTCAGCTCCGGCGCCGTCCCCCAGGAGACTGGGCGAGCCGGACGGTCTCGCCATCCTAGCGGCGGTGGTTTGCGGAGTGCACGCGTGGCTCGCAGGCTTCGCCCTCAATCCCGACGGCGTTTCCTACCTCGATCTGGCGAACCGGGTCGCTTCGGGCGACTGGGCATCCCTGGTCCAGGGATACTGGTCGCCATTCTACCCTGCCTTGATCGGCATCCTCTCCCGGCTCACCGGACGCGATCCGAGCGCCCTGGTTGCGCTCGCCCACGCGATCAACGGAGCCGCTGCCATCGCGGCGATCGGCCTGCTCTGGTGGTGGAGCCGCGACATCAATCGCCCTCATCTGACTCGCGCGATGATGGCCACCATTCTGCTCATCAGCGCCGGGTTGCCGCGCATCGAAGCGGTAACTCCCGATCTCCTCCTGCTCGGTTTGATGACATGGATCGGCTACGAGCTATTGGTGGGGCGCGGCACGCGGTGGCTGCTGACCGGCATTCTGCTCGGCCTCACCTTCCTGGTAAAAACCAGCAGCTGGCCCTGGCTTCTACTTTCAATTCCGCTTCGCCTCGGGGCGGCTGAAGATCCCGCCAGTCGCCGAACGGTGCTCCAGTCTGCGGCGGTTTGCGCCGTCGTCATGCTGGCATGGATCCTTCCCCTGAGTGCCAAGGCGGGACAATTCACCATGGGCTCGGCCGGTCGGCTCAATCGCTGCTGGTACCTCGATGCCTGTGACTCGCGGACTCCCGACACCCACACGGGGAACCACACCGCGTATCACCGGCTGGCTGGCGATTCTGCTCACCGAGTCGTTTGGGCCGAGTTTCCCAAACCGGATCTGTGGACCTATGCGCCGTGGTCGGATCCGACAGGCTGGGACGCGGGAGTCGTCACCCGAACCTCGAGCCCGCCCAGCGCCGGCGAATTAGTCGCCTACTGGGGAAGACAGGCGCGAAATTCCTTTGGACTCTGGCTAGCGCCGGTTCTGCTCGGCGTCCTGGTGCCATGGAGTCTGCTCAACTGGGGACCCGAGACACGACGACAACTTTCGAAGAACCGATCGGTCCTGACCGTCGCCATCCTGGGACTGGCCGGGATCTTCCAGTTTGTGCTGATCCATTCCGAGCCCCGCTTGATCGCCCCGTTCGGGTTGTTGTTCGCCCTGGCAGTGCTGCACGGTCTCACCGGGGGAGGAACATCGATCGAGCGCTTTCCTCCCCTCGCGCGACAGGTACTCTCACTTCTCGGCCTGCTCGTGGCCGCAGGGTTCGCCCTGCCTCGGCTCAGGGAAGGTTTCACTTCGAGGCCCCGCATCAACCGGGTCATCGCCTCGCTTGCTTTCACCAACTCGACCCTCGCCGCCAACGGCAAGTCTCAGGCGCGCCTGGTGATCCTGGGGCCCGCATTGCCGGTGGAAGCCGCGGCATTCCTGTCCGGGTCGCGCATCGTTGCGCAGCTGCTGCCCGCTTCGGTCGGGTCGTCACGGCGATGTCACCGGATCAGCAACGCGCCGCGCTGACGACGATGTTTGGAGGAAAGGCGCAGGTCGCCTGGTTGACGACGCCGGGTGGTGGAGTAAGCATGGTGATGATTCCGCCTGAATAGTTTCGCTGTTCGACAAACGATCATTCGCGTGCAGCTGAAAGGCCAAACCATGAAAGCGAAGACGACGGATGGGCAGGAGTTCGACCTGAAACAGGATCTGCTCGATGGCCTGAAGATGCGCCTGCGAGGCTCGCTGCTGCTCCCCGGCGAGCCCGGTTACGACGACTCCCGCACTGTCTGGAACGGGATGATCGACCGGCGGCCGGCCGCCGTTGCCCGCTGCCTCGGCACGGCCGATGTGATCGAGTGCGTGAAGCTGGCGGCCGCCAACAACCTGCTGCTCTGCATCAAAGGGGGCGGCCACAACATTGCCGGGCTGGCCTGCGCCGACGGCGGCCTGATGCTGGACCTCTCACCCATGCGCGGAGTGTGGGTCGATACCCGGAGAAAGATCGCGCACGCCCAGGGCGGCTGTCTCCTGGGTGATGTCGATCGGGAAACCCAGCTTCACGGCCTGGCCGCCGTGCTGGGCTTCGTTTCTCTCACCGGCGTCGCGGGTCTCACACTCGGCGGCGGGTTCGGTTACCTCACCCGGCGCTGGGGTTGGACCGCCGATAACGTGGTCGGCATGGACCTGGTGACCGCCGAGGGCCGAGTGGTGCGCGCCAGCAGTGAGGAAAACCAGGACTTGTTCTGGGGACTGCGAGGCGGCGGGGGGAACTTCGGCGTGGTCACTGGTATCGACTACACGCTCTACCCGGTCGGTCCCGAAATCGTAGGAGGCATGGTGGCATGGCCGGCCAGCGAAGCGCCGAAGGTCCTGGAGCTGTATCGCTCCCTCGTGGAGGACGCGCCGCCGGAGCTGGCATTAATTGCCCTCCTGCGCCCCGCTCCCGCGGCCCCATGGCTGCCGAAAGAGTGGCACGGAAAGCCGATCATAGGATTGCTCGCTTGCCACAGCGGCAAACCCGAGGATGGGGAGAAGGCGGTGGCACCGATCAAGGCCTTCGGCACGCCGATCGGGGATGTCCTGGTGCGTCGCCCCTACGCGCAGCTGCAGACATTGCTCGACGCAGCCAATCCCAAGGGCCGGCGCTACTACTGGAAAAGCGAGTATCTGCCCCGGATCGAACCCGCCTTGTGCGACAAGGTGATGGAGCACGCCGCGGCGATCCGGTCACCCCATTCAGCCGTCATCCTCTTTCAGATCAAGGGTGCGCTGAACCGTCTCAGTGACGAGCACTCGCCGGCCGGCAACCGCGATGCCTGCTTCGTGCTCAACCTTGCCGGCGCCTGGGAGAAGGCAGAGGAAGACGAGTCTCACATTGCCTGGGCTCGCCTGGCCTGGAACGACATGAAGCGATTCGGGACCGGCGGCAACTACATCAACTTCCTGACCGAAGACGAAAGCCAGGAGCGAGTCGAGGCGGCACTGGGCAAGTCCATTCGCCGGCTCGGCGAGGTCAAGAGCAAGTGGGACGCGAAAAACATCTTCCGTACCAACCGGAATGTCCGGCCCGCGTGAGAGGCCTGACTCCTCCCCAGATCATGGCTCGTCTCTATGGTCCGTCCGAGCTTGGCTGCTAGAGCCGAAGCGTTGGCTCATGATTGGGACCTGACCATTACCGGCACCGAGGAGACGCCGACTTCACTCCTCGCATTCGGGACTCGTGGTGCCCTCCCGGTCGTTCTCAAGATTTTTCGCCAGTCTGGCGACGAGTGGCACTCCCCTGCCGTCCTCGAGGCGTTCGCCGGTCGCGGCATGGTGGAGTTGCTCGATCATCGGGACGGGGCCATCCTGTTGGAGCGGCTCATCCCAGGGACTTCGCTGGCTGATCTGGCTCTCAGTGGTCGAGACGCCGAAGCCACGGAGACTCTTGCCGATGTTGTCCATCAAATCTCGGAGGCCGATCCGACGGTCAACCCCATCCCCACCGCAGCGGATTGGGGACGAGGGTTTGCAGGCTACCTGAGAAGTGAGGATTCCCAACTGGATCGCGGGCTGGTCGAGCGGGCCGGGCACCGGTACGGAAGGCTCACAGCTTCGCAACGGAAACCGCGTCTACTGCACGGGGATCTCCAGCACTACAACATCCTGCACGACAGCCAGCGGGGATGGGTAGCAATCGACCCCAAAGGAGTGCTGGGTGAAATTGAATACGAGCTCGGCGCCAGTTTTCGAAACCCGGGTCAATCACCGGTCTATTACACTGGGCGGGAAGTAGTGGAGGAGCGACTCCGGATCTACACCGCGCAGCTCAACATCGTCCCCGAACGTGTCCTTGCCTGGGCCTACGCGCAGGCGGTGCTTTCGGCGATCTGGCTGGTGGAGGACGGCATCCCGGTCGCACCCGACGCACCGCCGATCCTGCTTGCGCAGACAATCGAATCGATTCTTCCACCAGGTCCCTGATGCAGTATCTCGTCATCGAGCGGTTTCGCAACGGCGACCCCGCCCCGGTCTATCACCGCTTCCGCGAGCGCGGTCGCATGGCCCCGCCCGGACTCATCTATGTTGGAAGCTGGATCACTGAAGATCTGACCACCTGCTACCAAATCATGGAAGGCGATGACCGCGGCCTGCTCGATCAATGGATGGCAAACTGGGAGGATATCGTGGACTTCGAGGTGCTGCCGGTTTTGACTTCAGCCGAGGCGCAGGAGCGGATCGGTCGGAGGTCTTGAGTTGTCGGTGTGAAATCGGGGGTCATGGGTCATGGGTCGTGAGACCCACGACTCAAGACTCACGACATTCGAAAGAAGTGGCCAGTGGACGGGGATCAGCACGCAATTCGAGAGGTTCTCGCGCTGTGGCACCGCGCCACGGCCGCCGGGGACGTCGACACCGTTCTCAAGCTGATGGCCGAGGACGTGGTCTTTCTCGTTGCGGGGCACCCTCCCATGAGAGGACGAGCCGCCTTCGAGCAGGGGCTCCGCACTCTGTTGGCACAGCACCAGATCGAATCGACCGGCGAGATACAGGAAGTCGAAGTGTCGGGCAACCTGGCCTACGCCTGGTCCATGCTTACCGTCCGCATCGTGCCGCTGGCCGGCGGCAATGCGACCATCCGGACCGGGAACGCCCTCTCTATTCTCCGGAAACAAGCGGACGGTTCGTGGGTCGTGGTGCGGGACGCGAACCTGCTGTCGGCCGCCCAATAACCGATATGGTGCTGGCGGACGAAACGTGGATCTCGGCGACCCATGCCGAGGTCTGCCTGGCCTTCCTGAAAGCGGAGTGGGAAAAGGTCCCGGAGATCACCAGGTGGCACGATCGACGTCTGGTAGACGAGCCCGACCTGTCCAGCGGACTCGAGAACGGTCTCCGCCGCCTCATTCTCGGCTCGTGGAGAGAGCCGCTGCTGGCCCACATCCCCGCCGATACCTCGTGGTGGCGGGTGCGAAGCTTGCGGCATACCCACGCCATCGAGCTTCTGGTGATTGCGAGCGACGACTGGCGGGATCCGGTGGACGGGAACGAATTGCTGAACGTCGCACGGCGCCGCGGGGAGACTCTACGCACGAGGCCGGCAGACTGGTCTCCCCCGATTCTGTGGGGACACGAGCGGGAAGGGCCCTTCACCATTCTCGAAGGCAACAACCGGCTGGTGAACTACGCGGCCTCGGTTCCCAACTCGGCTTTTGCCGTCGAGTGCTTCGTCGGCCTTTCACTATCGCCATCCGTCTGGCACCTGCCCGACCGACTCACGACCGCGCGTGGCTGATGACAATACAATGCTGAACGAGACGCTACGGCGCCGCCTGACCGCCCAGGGATTCGCCTGCGATGTCGAACTCGTGGGTCAGATGGCGCCCTGGCTGCGTTGGACTCCGTCACTCAGCGCGCTCTGGATTGCGGCTGGAACCAGCGCGCGATCTCCCAGCATTCTGTGGTCGTTCTCGCTCTGTGCTGCTGCGGGCGCCATGGGCTGGCATCCCTTCGATCAGCTCTTCAACCACGGAGTGCGTCATCTCTTTGACCTCCCCCATCTCCCCGCCAACCCCG
>DATIOP010000287.1:0-14449 GCA_035472975.1 Gemmatimonadales bacterium | reverse complement strand
GCCACTGGGCTATGTCTTCGTCACAACCAGGTCGGATTATTTCACCCACCAGCCACACGCCCATGTGGAGATCCTCGCCTTGGCACCGGAGGCCGAAGGACGAGGCATCGCGCGCGTGCTGATGCAGGCGGCGGAGGACTGGTCCCGTGAACAAGGCTACAGTCGAGTGACTCTGAATGTCTTCGCCACCAACCAGCGCGCCCTCGGCTTGTATCAACATCTGGGTTATCGGCCGGAGACGGTGCATTACCTGAAGGACCTCTGAAGAGAAGCACCTCAGAAATTGCTGGTGCTGTAATCCCGTCGTAACACTCGCTTGACACCGCCAACCAATCCGTCTCTGATACAAACACGCGTGTGGCCGTGGCGCGGGACTATCCCGTGTGACCCGGCTCACAGTGACCTTATAGAAGGAGTTTTGCCAATGAAAGTTCTTAATCGCGGCCTCACGGCCACGGTCTTGGCCGCTTTGGCCCTGACAGCCGCTTGCAGTGACAGTAGCAGCAGCGGAGGTGGAACGACGTCAACGGTCTGGACCGGAATCATCCAGGCTGACAACGCTACGGATTTCGGTGCCCTCCGGGTAACCGCCGCCACCGACGCGCCCGCACCACCCGCACTCAGTGCGATGGCTCCCATCACTGCAACAGTCGGTTTAAACGTTGTCGCCCCAGCCGCCGCGACGCTAAGCCTCGGGGGGACGTATGACCCCGAGACGGATCAGCTCGCTGTGGATGATCAGGGCTACGTCCTCGCCGGGAACTTCGACGGCACCTCGCGCCTCGAAGGCAGCTTCACCGGCCCGGGCCCAACTCAGGGAGTCTTCGTTTCTCTGATGGATAACGACGGGAGCGGACAGGCCTTCTGCGGCACGTTTACCGGCACTGCAGGGGACGGATCATTTGGTTTCGTGGTCGTGAACGGCGTACTCGCCGGGAATTACTACTTGAGCGGCATAACCACGCCGGTCCCAGTAGATGGCACCGTGGCTGGTGGCACCGCGATCACCCTGGCGGGTGCTACGACGGGAACCGGAACCATCACTGCTGGCTCGCCCAGCACGGCGACCGGGACGTTTGACGTCGGCGCCGACACGTTTACGTGGACGACGACGGATTGTACGCCGTAGTTCAGGAGCGTGAGAAGTGAGAAGTGAGGAGTGAGGAGTGAGAGGGGAGAGATGAGGTTGTAACATCTCGACCCCTTCTCACTCCTCACTCCTTACTTCTCACTCCTTACTCCTTACTCCTTACTCCTTACTCCTTACTCCTTACTCCTTACTCCTTACTTCTCACTTCTCACGCTCTTAAACTCACGTCTCCCCCACGCCATCCTCACCGCCATTCGTTGCCGGAACCCCCATCATCGCCACCGCACAATTGATCAGCGCCACGTGAGTAAAGGCCTGGGGGAAATTCCCCAGCGCTACTCCGGTCGCGGGATCGATCTCTTCTGAATAGAGACCGAGGTGGTTGGCCTGGTTCATCATGCGGCGGAAGATGCGCTCCGCCCCTTTTCGGTCTCCGATTCGAAGGAGTGATTCGGCGAGCCAGAAGGTACAGATCGAGAAGGCTCCCTCTTCCCCCAGCAGGCCGTCCGGACTGCGATAGCGCACTACCAGCTCACCGTCGCCGGTCGTCAGCTCCCGGGCTACTGCCCGGACCGTCCCAATCGTCCGGGGATCGTCCCAGGGGAGGAATCCCCGAAGCCCCACAGCCAATGCGGCGGCATCCAGAGTATCGGGATCATCGTAGACCTGGACGAACGACTGCTTCGGCTCGCTCCAGCCGTGGCTCAGGATCTCGTCACGCAGCAGGCCTCGCTCCGTTCGCCATCGTCTCGCGTCGCCATCCCCGCCCATCGCCTCGGCCATGCGGATCCCCCGATCGAGAGCGACCCAGCTCATCAACTTGCTGTAGACATAGTGACGAGCGCCGCTTCGCATCTCCCAGATGCTCGAGTCGGGGAGCCGCCAGTTCCGGCTCACCCAGTCCACCAGCGGACGGAGCACTCGCCAGGTACCATCGGTCATCTCGTGATAACGCCGCCAGATTTCCGCGGTCGCCATGACGTCTCCGTACACATCGAGCTGCAGCTGACCCGCCGCGGCATTTCCTACCCGCACGGGACGCGATCCGAAGTAGCCGCTCAGGTGATCCAGCGAGCGCTCGGTCAGCTCCCGGCGTCCGTCCAGGCCGTACATGATCTGCAGGTGCTGGTCCGACTCATGCCGGCAGACTCGTTTGAGGAAGCGCATGAAATGATCCGCTTCCTCGTGATGTCCCACGCCTTCGAGAGCCGCGAGAGTGAACGCAGCGTCCCGCAGCCAGACGAAGCGGTAATCCCAGTTGCGGACTCCGCCGAGGACCTCGGGGAGAGAGGTAGTCGGCGCCGCGATGATGCCGCCGCTCTCGCCATCGGTAAGCAGCTTGAGCGCCAGGGCAGAGCGTTCGACGTGAGTGTGATACGGTCCGGTGTAGCGAAGCTGCGAGGCCCAGACCCGCCAGAAGGCGGCCGTCACCTCGAGCTTGCGGGCGCTGTCGTAGCGATCGACCGGGTGAACGTCGTCATCGTCGTAGCGCAGCACCAGCCAGTGGGTATCGCCCTCCTTGATGGGCAACAGCGCCACCGCCCGCCCGTTGCTGATGTTCCACTCGAAGGGCGCCGTGCCGGAGAGAGTGGCGACCTCTTCTCTGCGATCGGTGGCGAAGAGGCCATGGCGCAGCTCTTCGATCCTGGTCTCGCCGGCGGCGTAGTCGAACCGTGCCATGAAGTCGATTCGCAGACGGACCTTGCCGCCGGTGCACGTCACCTGGCGCTGCAGCTCCGGATGCCGGCTTGGCGGCTTCCCGTCGAATCCGACCGGCATGAAATCCACGACTCGGACTTCGCCGTCGTCGGTGCGGAAGGTGGTTTCGAGGATATTGGTGGCCGGCAGGTAGCGCTGTCGCGTGGTGTACGCTTCGTCGGGCTGGATGACCCAGCTGCCGCCGTGATCGGGATCGAGAATCGCCGCGAAGATGCTCGGGCTATCGAACCGGGGGAGGCAGCACCAATCCACTCCGCCATGCAGCCCAACCAGCGCGGCGGTGCGCAGGTCTCCGATCAGTCCGTAACTGGAGATGGGTGGTTGGTCGGGCATGTGTCCCAGGAGAAAGAGCCCAGGTGAAAGGACTGAGGACTGAGTAGCAGCCTCTCCCTCGGTACTCGGTACTGTTTAGTTCAGTCCTTTCGACTCTTCCGCTCACTCGCCAGCCGCCTGAGCCAACTGGTGAGGCTGGCGGGACTCGCGGTCCGGTACGCCGCGCCGCGCGCTCGCTTCCCCACGACGATCGTCATCGCACGGCCCTCGAGTGCCTCGAAGGCGTATTCGTCGGTCGTATCGTCTCCGGCATAACATACCATCCCACGGCGGATGGCCCCCGGTTCGCGAGTCCTCAGCCAGCCGAGGACGGCGCGTCCCTTGTTAACGCCGGGCAAGCGGACGTCGATGACCCGCCGGCCGGTGTGGGCATCCAGTCCCCAGCCCAGCAACACTTCCGCGGTCTCCTCCCAGACTTTTTTCCCGAACTCGGTTGATCCACGCCAGTGGATGGCAATCGAATAGGGTTTGGTCTGCACCCAGACATTGGGCCAGTTCCGGAACCAGTCGTCCAGAAATCGGGCCGCGCGCCGAAGCCGGCGGGGATCACCATGCAGCCAGCGGCGCCGGTCCGCGCCCTCGAGAAGGTCGGCTCCATGATTCCCGATGACGGCATCCACCGGGGTGCGAAGCACACCCATGACGCCATCCACATCCCGCCCCGAGACGATGATCACCTCGGCGCCGCACTTCCGGAGCGACTGGAGCGCCTGGCGGGTCGCAGGCGGCACCCGGGCCTTCTCCCGCGGCCAGTCCACCAGCGGGGCCAGCGTGCCGTCCAGATCGAGAAACAGCACGGGACGGGTCACGATAGCGAGGCGGCCGAATTCCCGGTCGGCCTGACCGAGCGGCCGTATCACTTCTTACGTCTCAGCCGCTCGACTTCGGCAAAGATGGATTCCATCCAGTCGAAGACAGTGCTGGTTTCGAGCCGTCGCCGCATCCGCACCAGGCGGCGTTCCCGTTCCTCGGGAGGCGTCGCGAGGGCCGTGTGAATGGTTTCCGCAACGGCGCCGGCATCGTACGGGTTGACCAGGAAAGCGCCGCGCATCTCGTGCACTGCCCCGGCGAAACGGCTCAGCACCAGGGCACCGAGCCGGTCGCGTTGGCAGGCGACGAATTCCTTGGCGACGAGATTCATGCCGTCCTGAAGTGGAGATACCACGCAGAGATCCGCTGCCCGATAGAAGGCCGTCAGGGCGACGGGGTCCTGCCCTTCGCGCACCAGGCGAATCGGTTGCCAGTCCCCTCGACGATAACGGCGATTCACCTGTTGCGCGATCTCCGCGACTTCTTCCTCGTAAGCCACGTACTCCGGCACTTCTCCCCGGGAGGGCACCGCGATCTGCAGCAGGACCACCCGGCCGATGTGCTCGGGGTGCGCCTCCAGCAGCCGTTCTATGGCGCGGAAGCGTCGGGGGATTCCCTTGGTATAGTCGATCCGGTCTACCCCGAGCAGCAGCTGGCCACCCTGAGGCAGCGCATTCCGCCGGATTCTCCGCGACATCTCGGCCACGTCGGCCCGGGCCGATGAGCGTTCGAACGCCTTGACGTCGATCGAGATCGGGAATGCCCGGACCACGGTGCGCTTGCCGTTGAATTTCACGCGGCCGTGCCCCAACTCCACCTTTGCTTCGGGCACAAAGCGGCGGACCGCCGCGAAGAAGTTGCGACAGTCGGCCTTCGTCTGGAAGCCGAGCAGATCGTTGCCGAGCAGCGAGCGAACCAGGGACCGCGCAGGCGGGAACAGGCGGAGAATGTCGGCCTGTGGCCAGGGGATGTGCCAGAACTGATGGACGAAGAGGCGCCGGGCATCCCGCAGCATCGCGGGGACGCATGCGAGATGATAGTCCTGGAGCCAGACTACCGCTTCACGACCGTTAGCCTCGGTGACCGCGGCGGCGGCGAAGCGTTCGTTGACCCGCCGGTAGGTTTTCCAATGTTCCTCTTCGTAGATCAGCAGGGAGATCTGGGAGTGGCACAGCGGCCACAAGGCCCGATTGGCCGTTTCGATGTAGTAACCGCGCACTTCCTCCGGAGTGAGCCGAAGGCGGCGAAGTCGATACGCAGGGTTTTGAGGTGGGACGCGCACTCCGTCGGTCGCGTCGGTGACGTCGAAATCGGCAGCCCCGCTTCCCCACGCGATCCAGGTGCCGCCGGTCGCGGCGAGCATCGGCTGGAGTGCCGCGGTCAGCCCTCCCGCCGGGTGGCTGACCGTGATCTGACCCGCGGCATCCCGCTCATGAATGAACGGCTCACGATTGCTGACGAGAATGACGGCGGGGGCGTCCGGGCGCCGGAAGCGTGACACAACGTCCATGCCGAAGCCTACCCCCGAGGTCGGGACTCAAGGAAGGGCGCTATTTCACCTTGCGCGGGACCCGCACCCTCCTCACGTTTCAGCATCTCCACCATCCGGAATTCATGGTTCGAACGATCCCGCTGGCACTGGCCCTGCTCGTGGCCTGCTCTTCTTCCACACCGAGCCCCGAACCGCTCCCGGATCGGGCGGCTCTAACCTCCAGCATTCAACAGCAATTCTCCCGTTCGGCCGACGCGTGGAACCGGGGGGACCTCGATGCTTTCATGTCGGACTATGCGCCGGACAGCCTCACGTCATACGTCTCCGGCGGGCACCTTGTCCAAGGCGTCGACCTGATTCGGAGCCACTACGCGCCACGATTTGCGCCGGGAGCCACCCGCGACAGTCTCCGATTCGAGGAGTTCAATGTCCGGCCGCTCAGCCCCACGCTTACCCTGGTAACCGCCCGGTTCATCCTCTATAACCCCGGGGGCACCACCGCCAGCGGTCCCTTCACCCTCGTGATGGAGCAACGATCCGATGGCTGGAAGATCCTTCACGATCACACCTCGACTGATGCGCGCTAGCCTTCTGCTCCTCGCCGCGCTGGCGGCATGTGCTCCCCGCGAAAAGGATCGGATCGCGCTGGTCGGTGGCAACATCATCGACGTCAACGGGGGCTCCGTCCTGCGGGACGGTGTGATCGTGATCTACCAGGGCAAGGTGGAGACGATCTCTCCCCGCGAGGGATTCAAGATTCCCAAGACCGCGGAGGAGGTCGACGTCAGCGGGAAGTGGATTATCCCCGGCCTGATTGATTCTCACGTCCACTCCTCCCGGTGGTCCCTGCCCCGGTTCCTGGCGTTTGGAATCACCAGCGTTCGCGATACCCATGGTAACATGGACTCGATTCTGGCCCTGCGCGAGGAAGCCAGCCTGGGGGGGAATGCGTGGCCCAGAGTGTATTCCGCCGGGGCGATGATCGACGGGGCGCCCGCGACGTACGGGGACGCCACCGAGGTGAAGACCGCGGCACAGGCCCGCCGAGCCGTGGACGCCCGGGCGGTAGCCGGTGTCGACTTCATCAAGACCTACACCAGGATCACGCCGGAGCTGTTCAAGGCGCTGCTCGACGAGGCGAACGCCCTCAACCTCAAGGTGACCGCCCACCTGGGGCTCACTGATGCCGAGACCGCCTCGAGACTCGGGGTAGCCTCGATCGAGCATATGACCGGCATCCCCGAGGCCGCGAATCCGCGCGGCGCGGAGAAGCTGTACGCCGAGCATCGGGCATCCTTCTTCCGCGGCTGGAACGCCTTCGAGAAGAGCTGGGCCAGTCTGGACTCGACCAACCTCGCGCGCGTCGCCGCGACCCTGGTAGACCGCAACGTCATCCTTATCCCGACGCTCGTGCTCCACGATACCTTCAGCCGGCTGGATGATCCCGCCGTGCTGCTCGACCCCGATCTCAAATCGGTTCCCGATTCCGAGATCAAGCGGTGGAATCTGCCCAACCTCAAAGCGCGGGCCGGCTGGACCGATGCCGACTACGTCGCCTTCCGCGCGTCGCGACCGATGCAGGACCTCTTCGTGCGGGAATTCCGGGTGGCGGGTGGAGTGATCGCGGCGGGTACCGATGCGACCAACCAGATGCTTCCACCGGGACCGACGCTGCATACCGAGATGGCGCTGCTGGTGAACGCGGGACTCACCCCGAGCGACGCCCTTCGCGCCGCGACCATTAACGGCGCCCGGCTCCTCGGCGCCGATTCCATCGGAACGCTGGCTGCGGGCAAGGTGGCAGACCTCGTCGTGCTCGACGCGGATCCGCTAGCCGATATCCGGAATACCAGACAGGTGAGCCGGGTGATGGTGCGGGGCCTGTTGTACGACGCGGATTCCATCCGGAAAACCTGGTAGGGCATGCCGCTGCCTCGCCTGATGGTGGCGTGGCTCGTCACCGCGTTGTGGTTTGTTCTCTGGCACGAAGGCAGGCTCCGCCTGGGCGGGGGGCCGGTTGAACGCTCGCACCACGAGTCACGCCGCACCGAGTGGCTCGCCGCTGTGTTCGAGGCTCTACTTCTCACGTTGTTTGCCGCCCTCTGGTTCGCCAGCCTGGGACACGGTGGGTGGCCCCTTCTTTTTCTGCTCGTCGGTATTCTCGTGGAAGTCCCCCTGCGGCTGCGCCAGCATCGAAGTCCCATCCTGCCCTGGCGCGAGGTCGCCTTGGGAGTGATTCGGATCATCGTCGCGGGAGGGCTGCTGGCCTGGCGATTGGGATGACTGCAGTGGAAGGAATTGCGCGGCTTCAGGCCTATTTCGCATCGGCGTCCACCCGACAGGGGATTCTCGCGCGACGCCTGCTCGGGAAACCCTCGCCAGACGATTCACAGCTCGCAAGAGACCTCGTCCGCCGACTGACTGGAGAGATCCGTGCCGACGGCAGCATCGGCGGGGCCTTCGTTTCCACCGCGTGGGCGATCGTCGAGCTGCATGACCTGGGCGGTGACCCGGCCGCGGCGACGAGACTCTCAGAATGGCTTCTGGCTCGACAGGAAGCGCCGGGCCGGTTCGGCGAAGGATGCACCCAGCCCCGCCACGCGGGCAGGACCTGCGAGCATTTCATGAAGGGGTTCTTCGCGGTAGCGCCGGCAAACGAACGGGTCTCACCGCTCACCTTGCCCACCGGTAAGGTGATCCGGTCCGAAGGTACCGCGCGGTTCGCCGCGAGCTGCCTCGCGCTCCGAGCCGTCGTACTTGCAGGACGTGAATCCCACGCCGGGGTTCGGAAGCACATCGAGAGTCTCGCCATGGCAGCGACTGGACCCCTCCCGACCGATCACTATCCGATGGAGTTTGCGGTGGCCTCGCTTTCGACCCTGGCGCACGCGAGACAGGAAGAGAGTGCCATCGGCGCCTACCGGGACCTTCTCCTCAAGCGTCAGAAAGAGGACGGCACCTGGTCCGGCCTCGATTCGTTTATGACTCTGGAAGCGCTGCTGGCGGAGGGGAGCGAGAAGGCGCTCCACGCGGTGCGGAAGGCGATCCCGTCTCTCCTCGCCAGCCAGCGACGGGATGGAACCTTCGGCGCTTTGGCGCGGCAGGAGCGGGCGTTGATCGGCTTGGAGGCAATCCTAACTAGTACCTAGTACCTAGTACCGAGTACCGAGTACCGAGTACCGAGGGAGAGTTCTGAGTACTGGCTGTGGCCTCGGATGCTAACTACGTACTCGGTACCGTCGTACTCTCCTAGGTACTCGGTACTCGGTACTCGGTACTCGATACTCGGTACTAGGTACTCTGTTACTTTTCACCCATGGCCAGCACGTCCCCCAAGATCCGACTAACGAGCTACTCCCACGGCGCGGGCTGCGCCTGCAAGCTGGGGCTGCTCGATCTCGCGGAGGTCCTGAAAAACGTCCCGGGCGCGAACGATCCCCGGGTGCTGGTGGATGCGGCGACCCGGGACGATGCCGCAGTGTATCAGATCTCCCCGGATCGCGCTCTCATAGCAACGGTGGATTTCTTTACTCCCATCGTAGACGACGCCGCGACTTGGGGTGCTATCGCGGCGACCAATGCGCTGAGTGACGTGTACGCGATGGGAGGCATGCCGCTCTTCGCCCTCAACCTGGTCGGATGGCCCAGAGCCAAGATCCCCTTCGAGCTACTCGGCGAGGTAATCACCGGCGCCGGGAACGCCGCGGCACGAGCCGGATGCCTCGTGCTGGGCGGCCATTCGGTGGATTCGCTTGAGCCACATTTCGGCATGGCCGTGATCGGAGAGGCTCATCCCGATCGCCTGCTGACCAACGCCGGCGCCCGTCCCGGTGACGTCCTGGTCCTGACCAAGCCGCTGGGAACTGGAGTGCTGACCACGGCGCTCAAGCGCGACATCATCGGTGAAAGCGATCTGGCCGAAGCGGTACGCAGCATGACCTCGCTCAACGACGGTGCCATGCGCGCGGCACTGGCCACCCAGGCCAGCGCGGCGACCGACATCACCGGCTTCGGGCTGCTGGGGCATCTGGGTCACATCGTTCGCGCGAGCGGTGTAGCCGCCGAAATCGGGTTTGCGCAGTTGCCGCTCCTGGACAAGGCCTACGAGCTGGCGAACCGGGGCGTCGTACCTGGGGGTACCGAGAGAAATCTTGCCGCGGCGACCTGGGCCAGTTTCGCCGAGGATCTGAGCCCGGCGGAGCGCCTGCTGTGCGCCGACGCCCAGACCTCGGGCGGATTGCTGATCAGTGTCGCCGCCAGCCGTGCCAAGGACCTGACGGAGCGGCTTCGGGAGGAAGACACGCTCGCGGCCAACGTGATCGGCCGAATCAGCGATGGGCCGGCGGGCACGATCCGGGTCTCCCGGAGACTCTGATCGTGCCGCTCCGCTGGAACGCCACCCGGCTCGACCAGCTCGAGTCCGCCGTTCGGCGCGGCAAGCGGGTAACTCTCATGCGCCGCGGCAGCGAATACGTAGTGACCGCGGTTCGTCTCACCACGCGGGGAAATCGGGACGCGCTGGTGGGACGACACCCCATGACGGGAGAGGAACTCGAGTTCATGCTGGAAGAGCTGGATGCATTCGAGGTAGTCGGGGACTAACCCTTGACCATTCAGGTCAGGCCCTGCACATCTGAGCTATGTTCACCTCACTCCTGGTAGGTCTGGACGGCTCGCCCCTGTCATTGATCGCGCTTAACCAGGCGATCCATGTCGGCCGGCGGTTCCGTTCCCAGATCATCCTGGTTCACGTGGTCCGCGCGGAATCGCTGGCGGGTTTTCGTCCGCAGTGGATTGATCCCGCTTCCGAACAGGCGGGCTCCAGCGAGGATCAGTCGGCCCGGGCGCTGCTCGACGGAGCGGCAGACACGGTTCGCCGGGCGGGCCTCGCAGTGCGGACCGAGCTTCGTCGCGGTGATGTGGTCGAGACGTTGCGGGAGCTTGCCGCGGATGTCGGGGCCATCGTGGTGGGCCGCTCCGGCGTACTGGGTGCCGGCGATCCCCTGGGTCCCGATACCCGCGAGCTGATACGACGCTGTCCGCGTCCCCTTCTGGTCTGCGGTGTCGCCGTAAGCCCGATGGATCGCTGCCTCGTGGCGTACGACGGGCAACCCGCGAGCGAGGCGGCGCTCTCGTTCGCCGCGCGCTACGCGGAGATCGCGGAAGCGCACCTCGATGTGCTCCATGTCGCCGACGATTCGGCCGCGGGGCACGCCGTTCTGGCCCGGACCTCCGCCGCATTCTCCGCGTCGCCCTTCAGCTACGAGACTCATCTGGCGAACGGAAAGGTGGAGGAAGCGGTATCCGCCGCGATCGCGGAGTACCGCTCCAACGCTCTCTTCACCGGAACCAGCCGGGAGGAAGGACGTCGGTTGGTGCCCTCCCACACCGAGGCTATCTTGCGGGCCACTGACCTCCCCGTCCTCGTCCACAGTGAGCCGCACGATCCCGGTGCCCGCACCACGTCTACCTATCGCCGTCCTTCATCTTGATGAGAGCTGCCTGGGCAACGGCCGGGACGGTGCAAATCCCGGCGGCGCAGGCGGCCTGATAGAAGTCCGCACCTCGAACGGAATTCAGCGGCGGGACTTCTACATCTCCGCGCCCGACACCACCAACAACAAGATGGCCTTATGCGGCGCGATCGCGGCGCTGCAGCTGCTCGGCGGCAAGGGCAAACGGCTGCGCGCGCTGGTGATTTCCGATTCCGAATACCTGGTGAAAGGTGTCCGCGAATGGGCGCCGGGATGGAAGGCGAGAGGCTGGACCCGGAAGGGTGGTACCATCGAGAACCTGCAGCTCTGGCAGGTTCTGGTAGAGTCAACGAAAGGCCACGACGCCCAGTGGGCTTGGGTACGAGGCCATCGCGGTCATCCGAAGAATGAGTATGCCAATGACCTCGCCGTGAAGGCGGCCAAAGAGCAAATCACTTCGCAGGGTGCGGTGGAGTCGGGATTTGCCGCCTGGCTGGAGGCGAAACGGGCGAAGAAACACTTCTTGGAGTACGATCCCGACCAGGCCTTCGCCGCGCTGGAGAGCAGGCTTAAGAGCGGAGAGACGATTCCGACGGCGCTGGAGGAGTAGGGGGAGACGGGAGACGGGAGACGGGGACCACGGACAAAAAACAGAGCCCGCGTTTTTGCAAGAAATATCGCGGAGAATTGATGTGCCGGGGTGGGACAGCAGTCGCTATCGCAGGAAATGCCGGACCATCGTTCGCTGGAGGCTTGGAAAGAAGCCCGCGTTGTGACACTGGGTGTTCTCGCAATGTCCCGAGACCACTGGCAACCGTGGGCTGGCGCGATCTTCGGGCAGCTACAGCGTACGTCCCTGTCGGTCCAACTGAACATCGCTGAGGGCTGGAGCTTCGGTCAGACACCGACCTGTGCCAGACATTTGGGCATCGCCTACGGCTCAGCGATCGAAACCGCAGATCTGATTGACCTCCTGGTGGAGGCCTCGGTTATGCCGGAGACCGCCGCAAACGAGTTGCGCAGGAGTTCATCTCGCTGCCAGCGTCTCCTCGTGGGCCTCCTCAAACGGCACCGGCCAAGATCCTAAACGGACGGTTGTTCCCGTCTCCCGTCTTCCGTCTGCCGTCTCCCAGTTAGTGCGACCACTTCCCGATCGAATACCCCAGCACCAGCCGGCCGGTGACGGCGTCTTTGGGCACGGTGTAAACTTCTCCGCTCACGCTGAACGCCTGTGAGAGATTCCAGGTAGCCCCGCCCATGAAGGCGAAACGGCTCAAGTTGACTTCGATCTTCGTCCGGTCCCTGAACCCAGTCTGGTCGGTGTGATCCACCTGGAAGCGGGGATGCAGGATGTTGTAACCGCCGCCGAGATAGGGACGTAATTTCCCGCCGCCCCAGTTCCAGCCCAGGGTCAGCTCGGCACCGAAGATGTTGGGTTGGTAGCGGTCGTTCGAGACCAGTCCTCCAAAACAGTCCACGTTGGCGGGGTCGTCCAGGTCAGACTCCGAGCAAACGAACGGCGCGTAGATGCTGCCGATCGTCGCGTGGACGCGTCCGGTCATCAGCGTCGATTTGCCAATCGGAACGGTACGGCCGAGGGCGAATCCCCACAGATTGGGCTTCACAGTGTTGATGGTGATCGGCGGCACCCAGCTGATTTCGAGGTAGGTCCCGTTGGCCAGGGCAAACGCGAGGCGAGGCCGCACGAAACCGGGCACCAGATTGACGTTCTCCGCCCCTTTGCCCGGACGGCAGGTCGTGGGTGTTGCGGTCTGGTCATCGACATCGGGGAGATACGTGCCTTCCAGACTGATCGTGACCGTGCCGGGGCGCGCGACTCTGGGCCCCTGGGCCACACTGAACGCGAGGGGAACCGAGAAATGGGCGAACAAGTCCGCCTCGTGAGAATCCTTCGCGGGCTCGCAGGTCTGACCCGCGGCGACCCCGGAAAGACCCGCGACGAGAACGGCAGTCGCGAACAAGACGCGCATCACTACTCCTTGCTTGACAGTGTGGTAGGCTGGCCCTAACCTCAGCCAGACATGACCGATCTCGAACGGCTTTTCCGCCGGCTGGTGGATAACCTAATCGCGATTGACCCGGCGCGCCTACATCGCTCCATGCCGCTCTCGGATCTCTACGAATCGGTTATCCCCTATCGCACCAACCGACGTTCGCTCTCCATTGATACAGCGGAGGACTATGATTTCCTCCTGCTTCGGCTCTGTGCCGGAGAGGGAGGCTTCCTCCGCATGTTGTCCCCTGACGTCGCCGAGCGGTTTCGCTCGGAATCGGCCAGTACCAACCCCAACCTTGAACTGATCCGCGCGTACGCCGACGCGGAATTACAGCTGGAAACCGAGCGGCTCGCTCATGCGCTGGGCCCGGGTCCCGACGATGCGTTCGCACCGCCGGAGGATGTCGGGTTCGACGCACCATTGACGATGCCCGCTCGGGAGGCCGAGGGCGACGACGACGTGATCTCCCTCGAGACCCTGCGCGCCGCCCGTATGGCCCCGGACCCGGTTCCCATCGTCCCCGCTGCTCCCCGTATGACGGCTGACCCGGATCCTGATCCACCGTTACGAACCGAATCCGGGCTTCGATGCAGCTTCTGCGGTGGGCGTCTCCCCACCGGCCGACCGGTTAACTTTTGTCCCCACTGCGGCCAAAACCAGGCCTTCACCCGGTGTCCCGAATGCCAGGCCGAGATCGAGCTTGGCTGGCGGCATTGCATCAACTGCGGCCACCTCGTCGGCGAAGAGTAGACGTGGGGTGCAGGACGTGGCAGGTCGGACGTAAGAGGTGAGACGTGAGACGTGAGAGACCTGCGTTGTAAGGCGGAAGAGACGTGGGATGTAGGCGGGAGACGGGAGACGGAAGACGGAAGACGGGGCGCCACCGTGAGATTTGAGAAAGCCAACAAATCATGCTAATGAAGGTAGACTGCGGAGATGAGGTGGGAGCTTCCCACTCAGGCTTCTCCCGTCTCCCATCTCCCGTCTTCCGTCTGCCGCTTGCCCGTCTCCCGTCTCCCGTCTCCCGTCTCCCGCTGTGACCGCCCACCGCATCTCCCTCATTCCGGGTGACGGCATTGGTCCGGAGGTAATCGACGCGGGATTCCCGGCCATCGAGGCCGCGGCCCGCTCGGTCGGTGTCACCCTCGAAATCGAACGGCTGCCCTACTCGGCCGATCACTATCTCAAGACCGGGGAGACCCTTCCAGACTCAGGCTTCAAGCACCTGAGAGACGAAACCGACGCCATTTTCGTCGGGGCGCTGGGAGACCCGCGAGTGCCGGGCAACGAGCACGCACGAGATATCCTGCTCGGGCTTCGATTCCGGTTAGACTTGTACATCAATTTCCGTCCGGTCAGACTCATCCACCCGCGGCTGTCACCCCTGCGGTCCACCGATCGGGCAGTCATAGACTTCGTGATTTTTCGGGAAAATACCGAAGGGCAGTACCAGGGCATCGGCCGGGCCGAGGAAGTAGGCTCTCCGAACGAGCGGCAGATTTCCGAGGAGATT
>DATIOP010000286.1:0-3237 GCA_035472975.1 Gemmatimonadales bacterium | reverse complement strand
GCTCGCGGGCCAGGGGATCGCGCATGGTGAAGTTGTACAGGGCACGTTTGTTCGCCATCTCCTCCGGGGTGAACGAGGCCTGATAGTCGAAATTGAAGTCCGAGTCGCCCGATGAGAGCCACGTGAAGTTCCAGCCCATGCGTTTCTGGTATTGCGCCAACTTGGGGTACAGCGCCCTGGAAACCACCACCATGGTCACGTCCCGCTGATTCAAATGCGCTATGATGCCGTTGAAGCCGTCGGCGCGCAGAGAACAGTGGGGACAACCGGCCTTGTCGTCCGGATGGAACATGAAGTGATAAACCACGAGTTGGCTGCGGCCAGCAAAGAGATCGCTCAGACTTTGGCGGCCGTGTGGGCCATCGAACTGGTACTCCTTGGTGACCGCCTCCCACGGCAGGGCCCGCACCAGACGGCTCACCTCGTCCCCTTGGCGGGTGAGCTCCTTTTCCCTCTCCAGGAGGGCTCTCCTGGCGGCTAACCACTCCTCATGTGACACGACAGGGTGATCCATGGCGGGCCCTTCTCGGTGCGGGTCGCCGCGGAGAGATAATCAGTCGGCCAAGTGAAGCACAGAGGCCCCTCAGGTCTTATCCCGCACCTCCCACAACACATTCAGAATCACCCACCGGCCGTTCCACTTCACGAGATGCAAATAGTCGATCCAGCCCGACATGTCGACTCGCACGCTCGCGGCCTTCTGAAATACGTCAAGGATCTTCACGTCCTTGCGCTGCTTGTCGACCGGGGTGGCCTTGCCGCCGCCGGACTTGGCGCCGTGGATCAGCTCCGTCGCACCCATGGTGCGGATCCAGGTGGCGCCGGTCGAGTCGCTGAACTGGACCCGCTTCGCCAGCTCCGGGTGCAGTGCCCGTGCCATGCGATCGCCGTCGGCGTTGTACCAGCCTTCGGCGTAGTCCAACGCGGCGGCTCGAATGCCGGCGGTATCCGCTGCGGTTTGGGCAGGGAGTGGGGAAGTGAGGAGGGGAAGGACAGTGAGAAAGCCGAGCACGTTTCGCATCTGCAGGTCTCCGAGTCGAAAACGTCGAGGTGGTGAGGCCATCGCCCGAGGAATCCGTGGCGTAGCCACGGACTGCCGAGCCGCGATTTCAATCGCGTCCGACAATGGGGCCTTCAAGAACCGGTGACAACGCCGGCGGGACTATCTGGCCCTCTCGGGGGACGACTTGGCTTTCAGCGAAGCAGCGACCGCAATCGCTCGCTGTGAGATCGGCTGGAGGTGAAGCGGGTGCCGTCCTTCATGGTCACGACGTACTCGCCGTGGAAGTACGGCTCGAGGGATCCGATCCGGTCGACGTTCACGATCACCGAACGGTGGATGCGGACGAATGTGGTAGGGTCGAGCCGCCCCTCCAGCGACTTCATGGTTTCACGGACCAGGTGGGTTTTGCCGCGGGCGTGGAGCCGGGCGTAGTTGCCCGCGGCGTCGATCCAGTCCACCTCCTCCGCCCGAACGAAGAACAGCCGCTCACCTTCCCGAACCACGATGCGCACCGGTGCCGGCCGTTCCGCGCGAAGCTGGGCCAACAACGCTCGCAGCTCCGGTTCTGCTTCCGCCGATCCCCGCCGGTCGAGCCGTTCCCGTACTCGCTGGAGCGCGGCCTGGAATCGCTCCGGTTCGAGCGGCTTCAACAGATAATCCACCGCATTCACTTCGAACGCCTTGAAGGCGTATTCGTCGTATGCAGTGACGAAGACGATCGCGGGGAGGGAATCGGTTGGGAGGGACTGCAGCACCGCGAACCCGTCCATCTCGGGCATCTGGACGTCGAGAAATAGAAGATCTGGAGAGTGGATCGTGATGGCTTCGAGCGCCGCCGCCCCATCGCCACACTCGGCGACCAGCTCGAAAGCAGGATCCCCCGCGAGGAGACTGCGGATCCTCTCGCGAGCCAGCGGCTCGTCGTCCACCACTACGGCGCGCATGACCGTCATCCCGGTCGCCGGAGCGGGACTATCAGATCCACTCGAAGACCGCCTCCCGGTGCCGAGCTTAGAGTCAGTGTCGCTTGGTCGCCATAAAGCGCGGCCAGCCGGCGCCGCGTGTTGCCGAGTCCGATTCCTTCGACTGGAAAATCGTTGGAGTGGTCGAGTCCGGAGCCATCATCGGAAACGCTCAGCTCGAGGTGATCGTCGTTTCTGGTGGCCGCGATCGTAATTCGGCCTGCGCCGGCGCGTCGCGCGATGCCGTGCTCGATCGCGTTCTCGACCAGGGGCTGGAGCACAAAATGAGGCACCAGGACCTCTTCGGTTCCCGGCCCGATCAGTTTCTCCACCGTCAGGCGGTCCTGGAAGCGGACCTGCTGGATTGCCACATAACTGTCCAGCGTCTCCAGTTCGTCGCCCAGCGGAACCTCCTGGCTCTCCGCTCGACGCAACGTACGTCGCAGGAGGTCGCTGAGTCGAGCCAGCATCCGATCGGCCGCATCGGGATCGCGGTGCAACAGGGTAGAGATTCCCTGCAGGGTGTTGAACAGGAAATGGGGATGCAGCTGCGCGCCCAGCGCCTCGAGCCTTGCCTCGGCGAGTTGGCCCTGGAGCAGGGTGGCCTCCTTCTCCCGGTCGCGGTAGCGGTAGTAGTACACAATCGCGTGGATCACTCCGATGAGCGCCCAGAAGACCATGCTTTCGATGATGAAGCTCTGACTTACCATCTCGTGGAACGATGGCATGTGCGACTGGGGTAACAGCGCTTTGATGACCTTGAGGAAGAGGGCGTACTTGAGGATCACACAAAGCGAGACCACCACGAGCCAGATCGGGACAGCGCGCGTCCACCCGCCGCGATCGATGGGCCAGCGCCGCGCCATCCAGATGAAGAGCGGGGTGAAGATGGCACAGGTGTACCAGTCGACGAGCCGAGAGGTGAGGAGCCACCGCCACTCGATCGGACGGCCAATCTGTCGGAAGGTGAGCACTGCCCCCACGACGCTGAGCAGAGCCAGCGCGGTCCAGATTGCCCAGATGATGAGGACGCTGCTCCAACTCCAGCGGAGGAGGGGAGGGGTCGAGGACTGAGCCGAAGCCGCCATGGCTGCGACGTTAGATGTTGCCGGGACGGATTACAAGATGAGGTGGGACGAGGTGGCCGTACGGTGGGATGAGGGATTGGGGGATTGAGGGATGTTCGGATGTGTGGATGTTGGGATGTGCTGACCGCCCCGCTTTTGTCCGCCGGTCCGCCGGTCCGCCGGTCCGCCGGTCCGCCCGTCTCCC
>DATIOP010000285.1:0-4359 GCA_035472975.1 Gemmatimonadales bacterium | reverse complement strand
TCGGGAAGGTTGGTTCCCACCCCTGCCAGGGCGGTGGCCTGCTGATCGGATTCTCGCACCGAGGACAGGCTGAGCCCGAGGGATCCTCTCAACAGGTTGATGAAATCCATTTCCGGAGGATTGGCCGCGCCGTCGGAATGGACGACCGCGAGAGCCGTGTCGTAGGCCATCTTACGGGCGTCATCCCCGGAAAGACGTCCCGCGAGCTCCTGCAGATCAATCTTCCCGGTGCTCGCGCGACGGGCTTCTTCGTCGAGCTGGGTGATTCCGAGTCGCTTGAACACCTCGGCGAGTTGAGCGCTTTCTTCCGGGGTCTGCGTTCCGTCCGCCAGGGCGGCGAGCAGGGCGATAGTAGCGATGGTTTCCTGGTCGGTCTGATTCATGGTTAGCTCCGCGCGTGCTTCTTGGACATCTGCCAGCACATCATTCTATACGTGAATGGCTTCCCGCAGTAAGATACGACGGAGGCTGGTGCAGCCCTGTTACCTCCAGAAGTGACCCCCATGGAACCGACCTACCAGTTCGACCTCGTGTGCATCGGCAGCGGGCCGGCCGGCCAGCGGGCCGCCGTTCAGGCCGCCAAGCTGGGTAGCCGAGTGGCAATCATCGAGAAATGCCGCTCGGTAGGCGGAGTGTGTCTCGATACCGGCACGATCCCCAGCAAGACGATCCGCGAGGCGGTCCTGTCCTTCTCGGGCAATGGCGCCGCGCTGGGCCGCCGAGGGATCCACACCCCGCCCGACGCCGATCATCTGCTGGAACGGGTAGCGCACGTCGTGAGCCAGGAGGCGGCGGTGATCGAGCACCAGCTCCGCCGCAACGGGGTGGAAGTCATCGTAGGCCACGCCTCTTTCCTGGACCCTCACACGCTGGTTGTGCGCGCGGGAGACAGCTGGAGGGAGATAACAGCGAAGAACATTCTCATCGCCGTGGGGACCGTTCCGGCTCCCTCCCTCGGAATGGCCGCGGATGGGGTATCGATCGTCACGAGTGACGACATCGTCCGCCTGCCCCGCATCCCCAAGACCCTGACTGTGGTGGGCGCCGGAGTCATCGGCACCGAATACGCCTCGATCTTCGCGGCGCTCGGCGTGGGGGTCACGTTGGTCGACAAACGGCGCCGTCCACTGGAATTTCTGGATGAGGAGATCGTGGACGAGCTGCTGCATCAACTCCGGCGGCGCAACCTCATCTTTCGCCCGGGAGAGACGGTGGACCGGCTGGAGATCTCCGAGGGACCGCCGAAGCGAGTGGTCATCCACCTGGAATCGGGAAAGCGCATCGTTTCCGACATGGCGCTGTTCTCGGTCGGACGGATGGGTGCCACTGTTCAGCTCGACCTGCATTTGGCCGGCCTCAAAGCGGATGAACGAGGGCGGCTGCAGGTGGACGAAGAGTTCCGCACCTCGGTGCCGCACATCTACGCCGCAGGTGACGTGATCGGCCACCCGAGCCTCGCCGCAACGTCGAGCGAGCAGGGCCGTCTCGCCGCGTGCTACGCACTGGGCAACCCGGTCTCAAAGATGCGGCAGCACTTCCCCATCGGGATCTACTCCATTCCGGAAATCTCAATGGTGGGTGAAGCGGAACACGAGTTGACCAGCCAGAAGATTCCCTACGAGGTTGGAATCGCCCGGTACCGGGAGATTGCGAGGGGCCAGATCCTTGGGGATGACAGCGGCTTCTTCAAGATGCTGTTCCACCGGGAAGACCGCCGACTCCTTGGCGTGCACATCATCGGAACCGGGGCAACGGAACTGCTGCACATCGGCCAGACAGTGCTCGGCCTGGGAGCCGGGCTCGACTACTTCATGGAAACGGTGTTCAACTATCCCACGCTCGCCGAGTGTTACAAGGTGGCGGCGCTCAATGCGGCGAATAAGCTTGCGGTCTAGTCGACAGTCAGTAGTCGTG
Organism: Gemmatimonadales bacterium; assembly: GCA_035472975.1. GTDB lineage: Bacteria > Gemmatimonadota > Gemmatimonadetes > Gemmatimonadales > GWC2-71-9 > DATBGE01. Next base: position 2,445 of record DATIOP010000285.1, on the reverse strand, counting down.
GTCAATGGTCATGGGTCTTAAGTCATGAGTCATGAGTCATGAGTCTTGAGTCTGGATAACAGCTGGCGTATTAGGACCCATGACCCAAGACCCAAGACCCAAGACCATCGACCATCGACCATCGACGATCGACCATCAGCCCGACCCACCCGACAACTTCTCCAACGCCTCCCCCAGATCCGGAACTTCCGTCAGCACTGGTGCCACCGGGTCGTGACCCAGCTTCTGCATCCGCTCGATGGCCGTCCGGATGGTGAACTTCGTGGGATCGAGCTTGTTGTTGACCTCCTTCCACTCCAGCGGCATGGAGACGGTCGCGCCGGGCAAGGGCCGAACCGCGTAGGGCGCCACGATCAGCTGCCCGTGACGGTTCTGCATGTAGTCGAGATAGACCTTGGTCCCTCGACTGCGAATGTGCCGAATGATGGTGGTGATGTCTCCCAGTTCCCGCATCACGACTCGCGCGAGCAGTTCCCCGAGACCTCGAGACATCTCCCAGGTGAGTTGCTTGCCTAAGGGAATCATCACGTGCAGGCCGGTCTTTCCGGTCGTCTTCACGTAGTTGGGCAAGCCCGCCGTTTCACACCGCTCATGTAAGAGCCGAGCGACTTTGATCACGTCGCTGAAAGGCGCCTCCTTGGGGTCGAGATCCATGACACACCAGTCAGGACGCTCCAGCGCGCCCACGCTGCTGAGCCAGAGATGCAGCGGGATCGCCCCCATGTTCGCGATGTAGAGCAGAGAATCCAGATCATCGCACACGAAATACTTGATGTCCCGCCCGGTATCCTCGCTCCAGATCGGGACCGTGCGAATCCAGTCGGGGATAAAGTCCGGCGCATCCTTCTGATAGAACGACTTCCCTTCGATCCCATCCGGAAAGCGGGTCAGCACCACCGGCCTGTCGCGCAGATACGGGAGCAGCCAGGGCGAGACTCCGCGGTAGTACTCGATTAGATCGCCTTTGGTGTAACCCTCGGCCGGCCAGAAGACTTTCTTCAGGTTGGTGAGCTGCAGGGGGACGGAGCCTCGGCTCGGCGGCGGAGCCTGTCCTGAGCGAAGCGAAGGAGCGGCAGGCTTCGGCGACTCGGCGACTCGGCGGCTCGGCGGCTCGGCGCTTCCGCGGGTTGACGGCTTGGCAGCTCGCCGGCTCGATGCTCGCTTGGTCGCCTTAGATGAGGGCTTGTCGTTTGAATCATCGGACTCGAGTTCACCCGCCGAGCCGCCGAGCCGCCGAGGCGCCGAGCCGATGCACTCCTCGGGTTTCTTATCGTCGCGCCAGCGGAGAAATACCGGGTGACGCAACAAGCCTTCGCCGGTCCACTCGGTGAAGCGCACCTCGCAAACCAATTCCGGTTCAACCCAGGTTGAGTCCTTCTTCGCTTCGGCGGGCACCTTCTCGCAGGGCGGCGTCTTCCGCTTCTTCTGCTCCAGGTGCTCCCGAATTCCGGTCAGATCCTTGTCGGTGAGCCCGCTGCCCGCGCGACCGGAATAGGTCAGCTCTCCGTCCACATACTGCGCGAGATGCAGGGCTCCCAGCCCAGCGCGGGATCCCTTGGGAGCGGTGAAGCCGACCACGACGAAATCGTCGCTCTTGGCCGCGCGAAGCTTGAGCCAGTTTGCCGAGCGGCCGCCTTTGTAGGGGGCATCGGCCTTCTTTGCGACAAGGCCCTCCAGCCCCATGCGCTCGGCCTCGGCGAAAGCTTGCTCCCCTTCTCGCTCGATGTGGTCGACGAAACGGATGGCGCCGACCTCGGGTACCACCTGTTTCAGGATTTCCTTTCTTGCCTCCAGCGGCAGCGGGCGCAGGTCGTAGGGGCCAAAGGCGAGGAGATCGAAGACGAAGTAGACCACCGGTTGCTCGATCGCCGCACGCTGTACCTCGAGCGGGCGCCGGAGCCTGCCCCGTTGTTGCAGTCCCTGGAAACTCGGCCGTCCGGTCGGATCCAGCGCCACCACCTCGCCGTCAAAGATCAGCGAATCGAACGGCATCGCCGCCACGGACTTCGCGATCTCGGGAAAGGTGACGGTGGCGTCGTTGTGATTGCGAGTCAGGAGAACGACTTGCCCCTTCCGCCGTTCGGCCAGGAGCCGGTAACCGTCGAGCTTGAGCTCGAACAGCCAGCCGTCGCGGGAGAATGGCTTCTCGGCAACTTCCGCCAGCATCAAGTCAACTTTGTCGGCCGTGACGTCCCGCTTGAGCGCCTTCACCCGCTCGAGAGCTTTGAGTACGGGTGCTGCCAGATCGGTCCTCGCCTTCATGTCTTCGACGGTGACGCCGGAAAGCACAGAGCCTTCGGGCACCTCGCGACCACCGGGGGTTACGTAGGCATCCCGTTCCTTGATCAGCAACCATTCCTTTTCGCCCTTCTTCAGCTTCACGAGGGTCCACATTCCATGCAGCTTGTGGCCATCGAGGCGGAACAGGAGCTTCCCCTTCGCCAG
>DATIOP010000284.1:0-1848 GCA_035472975.1 Gemmatimonadales bacterium | reverse complement strand
ACTGGAAGCCTTCGCCCTTGACCCCGACAACAACGCCGGGATTCCTGAGATGCTGAGCCTGGCGGGCCTCACCTACGTCTATTTCGCCGAAGATTTCTGTTCTGGAGTGACCTACAGCTCGATCGTGAACGACCAGCCGGTCTCCGGACCGCAGCTCGATACCCAGCAGAGCCTCGACACCGCGACCGCGCGATTCGACTCCGCTCTGAGCCTCCCCGCCATCGCAGTAGATCCCAACATCGAATACCTCGCCTCGGTGGGAAAAGCCCGCGCGCTGCTGGGCAAGGGCGACTACGCGCAGGCGGCAGCCGCGGTCGCCGCTGTTCCGACAGATTTCCAATATGTGACCGAGCATGGTCCGAGCCCGCTGGAACTGGCCAACGCGATATTCATCTACGGGACGGGCGGGAGCAGCGGCAGCATAAGCATGTCCGACGTAGAAGGCGGAAACGGGCTCCCCTTCCGGACCAATAACGATGCACGGGTACCCTTCCTGGACACCGGCGAGCTTGGGCTGGATCAGACGACGCCGCAATTCGATATTCTGAAGTATCCGGACCAGAGTACCTCCATCGTTGTCGCCGACGGGATCGAGGCCCGGCTGATCGAGGCCGAGGAGCGGCTGCAGGCCAGCGACATTCCCGGCATGATGACCATTCTCCAGGACCTTCGGGACAACGCCATTACTCCGGCGCTTCCGACGCTCGGCACACCCGCAGGTCAGACCGATGCGATAGACACCTTGTTCACCGAGCGTGCGTATTGGATGTACGCAACCGGGCACCGGCTGGGCGACTTGCGGCGCCTGGTAACCCAGTACAGCCGGAACGTGAACACGGTCTTCCCGGTGGGGGTCTACCTCCGTGGTGGGGACTACGGAACGGTGGTCAATTTCCCGGTGCCACAAGCCGAGGTGGATCAGAACCCGAATTACGACCCGTCCAAGTGCGACCCAACGAAACCCTGACACTGCGAGTACTAGCCTTGTGGACGGTGGCCCTCTCCTGGGCCGCCTGCGGGACGAAGACCGATATATCTGATGAAATCTCTCCCAGCTCGGGAGAGATCGGGGTGCGGATAGAAAGCCACTACTGGTCTGACGCTACGATTTCGATCTCCCGGGGCGGTACGTGGAACCGCATCGGATTGGCGGGAGCCAACAAGAGCTCCAGCTTCGTCGTCCCCTTCCGGCAATTCGGAACCAACCAGTCCGCCCGCCTCAAGGCCGACCCTGTCGGAGGGGACGTGCCGTTCGTTTCGGATGCGGTGAGTATCCGGCCCGGCGCCCTGATCGTCTGGACGCTCGAGTCTACTTTGGAGCGGTCCAATATCGCGGTGTATTAGGCCTGCGGCAGGCTACTGGTAGTGCACGACGGACTGCGCCAGATACTTCTCCAGCTTCCAGCGGATTTCCTCGCCTCCCGTCGCCTCCAGCTCTTCGGTGACATAACCCTCGGTCGCGCCCAGGTGGAAGGCGCCGAGGTGAAATCGGCCACCCGGTCCCAGACGACGGACCGGAACCTTGAACTTCTGAGTGGCACCCGGGGCGATGGTGCCCAGACGCTCAGTCGTGCCGTCGTGGATCAGGTTGATGACGACATCGATCTGATGGTAGCTCTCGACGATGAGCAGGATGTCGCTCGGCTCCGGCTCAACGTCGGGGGCCTTGGTGTGGTGGCAGGCCATGCTCAGGGCGACCAGCAGCACCCCGCCGATGATACCATGCCGTGGCATTCTCATACCCGTCTATCTCCCTGACGCTCCGCCTTTCACCACCGACCCGCCTTGCATGACGAATCCGACTTTCATCATCCGGTGCAGGTCGGCCAGAGCATCACCCTCAACCGC
>DATIOP010000283.1:0-2579 GCA_035472975.1 Gemmatimonadales bacterium | reverse complement strand
AGACATTCACTCACATCCTGTGACTGCCGGAGCGCGTCCTCAGCGCGGCTCCGCGCTGCGCTCGCCACCTTTGCCTGCCACAAGGCAACACCCAGTCCTACTATAAGGAAGACCAGCACCGCGATGGCTGCGGCCACTGTCGTCTTGTGCCGGCGTACCAGCTTCGATGTGCGGTAGGCCCAGCTGTCGGGGCGAGCCAGCACCGGCCGACCCAGTAGGTAACGCCGGACGTCTTCCGCCAACTCTGCGGCGGAGCGATAACGGCGCTCAGGCTCCTTCGCCAACGCCTTGAGCACGATCACGTCCACATCACCGGCAATCATTCGCCGCAACGACCCGATAGACGTGCCAAAATTGGTCCCGTCTTTCACCGCGGCGCTCGGCGCCTTCGGGACCACCTCACACACGACGTGGGTCAGCTCCGCGGCGTTCAGACCCTCCACCTGATACGGTCGCTCTGCAGACACCAGCTCATAAAGCACGACGCCCAGCGCGTAGACATCGGTCAGGATCGAGACCCGCCCGTGTTTCAACTGTTCCGGGCCGGCGTAGGCCGGAGTCAGCCACGTTGCCGTCTGGGTGGCGTCGCCTTCCTCTTCGTTTTCCAGCGTCTTGGCAAGACCGAAATCGAGCAGCTTGGGCCGGCCCTCCGAGGTGACCCGAACATTGGCGGGCTTGAGATCGCGGTGCACGATGAGCTGCTGGTGGGCGTAGTGCACGGCATCGCAGATTTCGATGAACAGCTCAAGGCGGGAATGCAGCGGGAGTTTGTGCTCGTCGCAGTAGTGCAGGAGATCGGTGCCTTCCACGAACTCCATCGCGTAGTACGGCTGGCCGGCGGGCGTTGAACCGCCATCGATCAGCCGCGCGATGCCGGGATGCTCCAACCTTGCCAGCAGACGGCGCTCCTCGGCCAGACGCTCCTGGAGCCGCGGATCGACGTAGCCTGCACGAATCAGCTTGAGCGCCACTACCTGGGAGAATCCCTCACCGGCTCGCTCGGCGAGGAAGACGGTTCCCATTCCCCCTTCCCCGATTCGGCGGATCAGCCGGTACGGCCCAATCCACTCCAGTGCCGGCGTCGGCCCCTGGTCGGCATCGTCGAGCCGGCCGATGGGTCCCGCGCCTTCGTGCGCCGCTATTAGTGAAAGGACTTCCCTGCGCAGATCGCTGTCGCCCTGACAGGCTTCACTGAGGAATGCGGTGCGGTCTGATGGAGGATGCTGCAGTGCTTCGTGGAACAGCGCCTGGACGGAGCCCCATCGGTCCACCGTCATGAAGGAACGGATCCCCCGGCCAGTTCGCGATTGAGCCAGGCCCGGGCCGCGGTCCAGTCGCGCTTTACCGTGGCGGGAGAAGCGCCGACCACTTGGGCGGTCTGTTCCACATCCATGCCGGCGAAGAACCGGCATTCCACGATGCGCGCCTGCCGCGGGTTGAGCTGGGCCAGTCGCGCCAGCGCCTCATCCAGTGCCAGCAACTCAGCGGGACGCTCCGAGGCGGCCAGGATCACGTCGTCGATCGGCACCGCCTCCGCGGCGGTTCCTCCACGCTTATCAGCCTTCTTCATCCGCGCGTAGCTGATCAGGATCCGGCGCATCACCTGGGCGCAGGCACCGAAGAAGTGGGCCCGTCCCTCCCAGGAAATGCGATCGAGCTGGACCAGCTTGAGGTAGGCCTCGTGAACCAGAGCGGTGGGACTCAGGGTGTGATCGACCCGCTCGCGGCGCAGCTCACGCTCCGCCAGGCGGTGAAGGTGGTCATACACGGCGGGGAGAACGCGATCGAGCGCCTGGGAGTCGCCGGCGGAGAGTTCGATCAGCGCCTGGGTGACATCGACCTTGTGAGTCATCGCTCGAGGACCTCGGACCGGCCTGAGTCAATCCGCCGCGAAGGCGTGCTCAGGGCCCGATGAGCCGGGTCAGACCCCTTCTGCGCCTTCCTGTGCGATGGCCGAGGTGGTCTCGGCCGGTACATCAAGAGGAGGCAGGTCATGACACGCTGGCGACCCGATCCGACATTCTACCCGTCGCCCAAAGAGGCGATCGAAGCGCCAGACGAGCGCCTGGCCTACGTCGCGTTGCTCAATCCCAAAGGCAGCGGTGAGTCGGATGGAATCGGTGTAGTGGACCTGAACTCCGACTCCAAGAGTTACGGAAATGTACTGCACAAGACCGAATTCCCCAACGCAGACAACGAGTTGCACCACTTCGGCTGGAACGCGTGCAGCTCCTGCCTCTGCCCCTACGCGCCCCACGCTCACGTCGAGCGGCGGTACCTGATCGTCCCCGGGACCGGTTCTTCCCGGATTCACATCCTGGACACCAAGGCGAACCCGGCGCGGCCCGAGCTGGTCAAGGTGATCGAGGGCAGCGAAGTGCAGGCCAAGACCGGCTATGCCGCTCCGCATACGGTGCATTGCGGTCCCGACGGGATCTTCATGAATGCCCTAGGCGCGCCCGATGGGGATGGTCCGGGTGGGATTTTCGTGATGGATCCGGAGACCTTCGAGTTGAAGGGCCGGTGGGAGAAGGATCGGGGGAATCAGTTCCTTTCCTATGACTTCGGGTGGCATCTGG
>DATIOP010000282.1:0-4209 GCA_035472975.1 Gemmatimonadales bacterium | reverse complement strand
GTGTGACGGGCAGTGGTTCCCCCCGCTCGACCTGCCGACTCTCATCGAAATCAGCCACCGCTGGGTTGCCGCCCTGGTGACGGTGGCGGTGTTTGCCCTGTTCGCGGTCGCCTGGCGGAGACACCGGAAGCAGCGTGAGCTTTTCGGACCGGCCCTCGCGGCGGCGATTCTGCTGGTCATTCAGGTGCTGCTTGGACCGGTGATCGTGAAACTCGACTTGCCACCCGTGGTCGTCATCGTGCACCTGCTGAATGCGATGGTGCTGCTCGCGGTGTTGGTCGTCGCTGCCCTTAGGGCGGGAACGATTTCGGCGGGCCATGTTGAACCGCTGCCTCGTTCCCGACCCTCGCTGGTACATCTGACCGCGAGCGTGGGGTTCGTTACCATAGCGCTCGGCGCTCTGACAGGAAATCTCGATGCCGGATTGTATTGCCTGGGATTCCCGCTCTGCGGCGGCAGTGCCGGTCCGCCTGCCACAACGCTCGGACTGGTACAATGGATTCACCGTCTGTCGGCCTTCACTCTCCTGGGGCTGACGATGACCCTGGCCGTACGAAGCTCGGCATGGGGAGCCGGTGGTCGCCGAGCAGCGATGACCGTGCTGGTTCTCGCCCTGAGCCAGGTCGCCGTCGCCGCCTTCATGATTCTGCACCTGCTGCCAACCTCGTGGCGCGCGCTGCATCTGCTGGTGGGAACTTTGGTCTGGGTGAGTCTTGTCGTGCTGGTGTATCGGACGGGAAGAGAGGCGGTCAGGTCGGACAAGGCGGTCAAGTCGGACCCAGCGAGAGCGACCGTGCCGACCGCCGCTCCAACGTTGATCACCGACCTCATTACCCTCACCAAGCCGCGGATCATCTCCCTGTTGCTGGTCACGACTGTCGCGCCGATGTTCATCACCGGACACGGATTGCCGAGCGCATCTCTCGTGTTCTGGGTCTGCGTTGGTGGGTATCTGATGACGGGCGGTGCCAACGCGATTAACATGTGGTTTGACCGGGATATCGACGATCGCATGACGCGCACGCGCCTCCGCCCGATCCCGGCGGGGCGGATTTCGCCGCTTGCGGCGCTGCTCTTCGGCGTCACACTCGGCGGCCTCGCCTTCTGGACCTTCTGGGAGATGGTGAATCCCCTGAGTGCCTGGCTGGCGCTCGGCGGGCTCCTGTTCTATGTGCTCGTCTATACCATGATGCTCAAGCGATGGAGCCCGCAGAACATCGTGATCGGCGGCGCCGCCGGCGCCTTTCCGCCACTGGTAGGCTGGGCTGCGGTGGCTGGATCGCTCGACCTCGCGGCACTCTATCTCTTCGCAATCATCTTCTTCTGGACCCCGCCGCATTTCTGGGCTCTCGCCCTGCTCAAACAGAGTGATTACGCCAAGGCCGGCGTCCCCATGATGCCCAATGTCCACGGTGAGCACTGGACCAAGATCCAGATGCTGGCGTATACCCTCATGCTGTTGCCACTCACGATCATGCCTTCGGTGTTCGGAGCGCTGGGCCTGTTCTACGCTCTGGCGGCGGCTGTGCTTGGGGGACGCCTGCTGTGGTACTGCTTCAAGCTCCTGAGAGAAGCCGGCGTGACACCGACCGCCTGGAAGATGTACAAGTACTCCCTGCTCTATCTCGCCCTTCTTTTCGCGGCCATGGGAATCGATCGCGCGCTGCCGTTTGGGCATGGGTATGAGCGGTCACCCATTCTTATCCTCGATCAACCCGAGGTCGAGGCCATCGGAGCACCGGACGGAGGTCGGTGATCGGCCGAAAGCTCCCCTCTCCCGAGCCGCTATCGCGGCTCTGGCCCAGAGTTCGTCCTCATCTGGGCCCGCTGACGCTCGCAGCGGCATGTCTCCTGGGCAGTGCCGCCATCTCGCTCGCCTTCCCTCTGATCGTCGGCAAGCTCCTCGATGCGGCCTTCGTCACCCGGGGCCGGGAGTTGCTTGACCGCATCGCCATCCTGCTGCTCGGACTTTTCGCGATCCAGGCAGTGCTCAACTACGGCCAGGCCTATCTGTTGAGCGCGACGGGAGAGCGGGCGGTGGCGGGAGTGCGTCAGGAGCTCTTCGCCAAGCTGCTTTCGATGCCGCCGGGCTTCTTCGCGGACCGACGGACCGGAGAGCTGACGAGCCGGCTCACCACGGATGTGGGCCTTCTACAGGGAATCCTGAGCCATCAGATCGCCGAATTCTCGAGGCAGGTTCTGGCTCTGGTCGGTGGCATCGTAATGCTGACGGTGAGCCAGCCCAAGCTTACGCTGACGGCACTCGCCGTGGTTCCGATTGCCGTGGGCACCGCGTTCTTCTTCGGCCGCCGGTTACGCTCAATGAGCACCGGGGTTCAGGACAAGATTGCCGAGGCAACCGCCGTTGCCGAAGAAGCGTTCAGCCAGATCAGGACGGTTCAGAGTTTTGTCCAGGAACCCCACGAACGCGGACGCTTTGGCGACCGGATCCGTGAGGTAGTCCAGGCGGCAGTTCGCCGGGCTCAGATTCGGGGGATTTTCTTTGGGGCCATCACACTTTCCGGTTTCGGCGCGATGGTCGTCGTGCTGTGGCAGGGTGGCCTCCTTGTCCTGGAAGGGAAGCTGACGGCCGGCTCTCTGTTCTCGTTCCTGCTGTACACCTTCACGATCGCCGGGGCGGTGGGCGCGCTCGCATCCTTCTTCAGCAGCTACCAGGAGTCAGTAGGCGCGGCAGAGAGAGTCTTCCAGCTGCTCGAGGCGCCGGTTCCAATTTCGGATCCCGAGAGTCCCGAGCCACTCCCCAAACCCGTGCGTGGTAGCCTCGCCTTCGAGCAGGTGTCCTTCAGATATCAAAACTCCCCCGACACACCCTGGGCTCTCTGGAAGATTGATTTGCGACTCGAGCCGGGCGAGGTTGTGGCGATTGTCGGACCCTCAGGTGCCGGGAAAACGACACTCGTCTCACTTCTACCCCGCTTCTGGGATGTGACGGAGGGGCGGATCCTGATCGATGGGACCGACATTCGGCGCCTTACGCTGGCTGATCTCCGGGGAATGATCGGGGTGGTTCCACAGGAGCCGGCGCTCTTCGGAGGAACGGTGCGCGAGAACATCGCGTACGCGCGCCCAGACGCCCCTGAGAGTGAGATCGAAGCGGCGGCCAAGGCTGCACACGCCGCCGAGTTCGTCGAACGCCTGCCGGCCCGCTACGACACGATCGTGGGCGAACGAGGGGTCAAGCTCTCCGGCGGCCAGCGGCAACGGATTGCCATCGCCAGGGCGATCCTCAAGGATCCGGCCGTGCTGATTCTGGACGAGGCGACCAGCAGCCTGGACACGGAGAGCGAGCGGCTGGTCGAAGACGCCTTGGGGCGTCTTCTGGTGGGAAGGACAACTCTGATCATTGCCCACCGGCTCAGCACTGTCCGCCGAGCCGACCGACTGGTGGTGCTGGACCACGGCCGGATCGTTGAAGAAGGCACGCATGCCGATCTCCTGGCAGAGGGAGGCCTCTATGCTCGCCTCTACCAGCAACAGTTCCGCGACGATCCTCCGGTGCCAGTCGGCTGAGCGGCCAGTTCCAACGGAAAATCAAACGGCCCCCACTTCTCAGTGGGGGCCGCTGATTTTTTGCTGCCGACGGGATCAGTTCGTAGTGATCTGGAGCTGGAATACCGGCGGATTGACGTCGTCCGGCGCGGCGTAGAATGCCGCGAACGTAACAAAAGCGATATAGTACGTTCCCGCGCCCAAACTGACCGTACAGGTCTCCGTGACGCCGTCGTTTCCGTGCGAGTCACATCCGAAACTGCCCAAGTCGTTGCCGCCAGCATCGACCATGTACACTCCCAAGTCGGTTGTGGCGCCCGTTCCCGCAGGATCGTCAAACCAGCTGGCACTGAAGTCCATGGTCGTAGCGCCAGCCAGGTCGATCTTGTAGAAACGGCACGGAACACCTTCGGAACTTGTGCAATCTGCGCTCCCGTTGAAAGCCGCAGCGTCGTACAGGATCTCGCTACTGCCCGACGCCGGAACCGGAATAGTCGGAGCAGTTGCCAGGGCACCGGTCGCGAGACCGCCGCCCGCCTTGGTGATGATGACCGAATCGGTCAGGAGGGCGCCCGAGGTTCCACCGGCAAAGTCGAAGAGTACCTGCAACGTCAGAGGACCGCTGGTACCGCCAGCCGGAATAAACGAGAGGTTGGTGGTGGTGAAGTCCGTCACCAGCGGAGCGCCGGGGGCACCCGC
>DATIOP010000281.1:0-9895 GCA_035472975.1 Gemmatimonadales bacterium | reverse complement strand
AAGTTCGACGCGCGGGACTTCACCGGTAAGGGTGTCGAAGGCGGCATCGGGACCGGCGTGGTGGGTGGAACCGGCCCGGTGCTGGAAGGCGAAGTCTTCCTGGCGGCAGAAGTGGATGAGACCCCGCAAACGGCCGGCGCTTGTTCGCCCGAATTTCCCCCGGTCATGAAGTCGGCCGGGATCCCTGGCCGGGTAGTCATGCAGTTCGTGGTGAACACCGACGGGAAAGTGGACCCGGGCTCCCTCAAGATCATGAACAGCACGCACAAGGCGTTCGAGGATCCGGCGAAGGACGCTATCCTCAAGTGCCCCTTCAAACCGGGGCGTTCACGAGGTCAGCCGGTCCGCGTGCTGGTGCAGCAGGCTATCAGTTTCAAGCTCGGGCAATAGCGAGATCCGTCACCTCCAGGAGGAATCGTTCAAATGAATGTAGATCTGCTGCACCTGTGGACCGCGGCCGGAACCTTCGCCAAGGGCGTCGTGATCGTCCTGGCGTTCATGTCGTTTCTGTCGTTGACCGTCGCGATCACCAAGCTCATCAGCATCCTGCGGAGCCAGACGGCCACCCGGAAGTTTGCGCCTGAGTTCTCCCGCGCCATCCAGGAGGAGAATCTGGAGCGCGCCATCACCCTGGCCGAGCAGAACAAGAAGAGCCACGTCGCCCGGGTCGTCGGCGAGGCGCTCTCCGAAGTGAAGCCGCTGCTCTCCGATCGGGCCACGATCACCTCGGCCGACATCAACTCGGTGGAGCGCGCCGTCGAGCGTGAGATGCTCATCACGCTGGCCGACTTCAAGCGGGGCATGGGCATCATGGCGACGGTCGGTTCCACCGCGCCGTTCGTCGGATTGCTCGGCACCACGATGGGTATCGTGAACGCCTTCACCGGCATGGCAGCCTCCGGAGCCTCCGGCGGCCTGGCCGGCATCTCGGCCGGTATCGCCGAGGCGCTGATCACCACCGCGTTCGGCCTGATGGTGGCCATTCCCGCGGTGTGGTTCTACAACTACTTCACCACCAAGATCGAGAACCTCACCGTCGAGATGACCTACGTCTCGAAGGAACTGATCGACTACCTGATCAAGAGCGTGGGGAGCGAGTTTGGCCGCTCGATCTTCACCAAGGAATTCCAGGCCCAGAAAGCGGTGAGCGGTCATGGGCATGTCAGCGGGTAATGCCGGCAGCACAGCGGTAAAGGCGTCGCCCAACGTCATTCCGATGATCGACATCATGCTGGTGTTGTTGATCATCTTCATGATCGTGACTCCGCTCATCAGCGCCGGGTTCAAGGCACAGATGCCGAAGGGAGTTCACCTGGACGCACGTCCCGAAGGGGAGGATGAGGTCATCCTCGGCATCGACGTGAGCGGCAACTACTTCCTGAACCAACGGCCGATCCAGAAGGAAGTTCTGGCAGACCAGCTCAAGTCGATTTACTCCGCCCGCACCACGGACAAGATCCTGTATTTCAAGGCGGACAATCAACTGCAGTTCGCGAAAATCCAGGAAGCGGTGGAGATCGCCCGCAAGGCCGGCGCCCGCGTGATGGCGGCGATCACCGAGCCCAAGGCCGCCGGACTCTTCGCGGAACTTGAGAAGGGGAAGAAATAACATGGCAATGTCCACTGGGGACTCCTCGGGCGGAATTCAGTCCGAGCCCAACGTGATCCCGATGATCGACATCATGCTGGTGATGCTGATCATCTTCATGGTGTCGCAGCCGCTGTCCCGCATGGCCCTGGACGTCCAGGTGCCGCCGCAGGAGCAGCAGACGAAGTCGGACGCCAAGTCGAATCAGATCGTGCTGGAGCTTACGGCGGACGGCGGCTACGCCATCAATACCCAGCCGGTGCCGGTCGACCAGCTGGATACCCAGATGCACGCGATCTTCGACGCCCGTCCAGCAAAGCTGTTGTTCGTGAAGTCGGCGCCGACCCGGATCTATCAGGATGTGATCGACGCAATGGATATCGCGCGGGGCGCGGGAGTTCAGGTCATCGGGTTTACGCCTGCCGACGAAGCCCCCAAGAAGTAGTGCGGTAGCAGCAGAACCATTCGTCACCACCGGGGAGCGCCGAACGCGGCACTCCCCGGTGTATTTTTCGTATGGTCAGCCATGGCAGAAACATCCGCGATTGCTCGCTCCCGTACGTCTGCCGGCCCGGCGCTCGCATTACCCAGGCGACGGCGTTCGCCGGTGGGGATGCTGGTATCTCTGGTGCTCCACATCGCGGTTGTCCTGCTGATCCTCGCTCCCTGGGGCAGCGAGTTGTACCGCGTGCTGAGCGCGGGTCACCAGGCGCTGACCGCGGGTGGCGGTGGTGGCGGAGGCAACCGTGAGGCGTATATTTCCCTCCCCGCGAGCGCTCCGCGGCCATCCGCTCCCGTGGCTCCGGTAATCACCGCTCCTCCCGTCGTAGAACAAGCGCCGTCGCCCGAACCGGTCCAACCGGTTCCGGTGGATACTCCCGTGACTCAAGCCAGTGCGGGACCGGCGAATGCGGAGGTGGGAGATACCGCGAACGGAACTGGCCCCGGCGCGGGAGGAGGAACTGGCGGCGGAATCGGTCCCGGAACTGGCACGGGGACCGGTCCGGGAGAAGGCGGCGGCGCTGGTGGAGTCGGAACCGGACCCCAGCAGAAACGATGGGTTATTCCCCCGGAGAACAGCCCCAAGGAGCTTCGGGGGAAGGCGATCCGGGTCACCTTCTGGGTTGATGCCGTGGGAAAGGTTCAGAAGGTCGAGCTTGACCCGGAAATTCGCGACCGCGGCTATGCCAAGAAATTTCTCGAGGCGATGATGAACTACGAGTTCCGCCCCGCTCGCGGCCCCGACGGCCTTCCGGTGGCAGGCAAGACCGAAATCACCATCACGCTGTAACTCTCCCAAAGACTCTCCTCCCCAAGGCTCATGGCCAATCTGTTCGTCCGGAAGTCCATCGCCGACTGCGAGAACGACATCGCCGAGCGAGGGGGACTCAAGCGATCGCTCAACAAGTGGCATCTCACCGCACTGGGTGTCGGCGCCACGATCGGCGCCGGGATCTTCGCGACAACCGGAACCGCCATCGCCGGGGATCCGCTGCGGCCGGGGGCCGGTCCCGCGATCGTCTTCTCGTTCGTCCTGACCGCTGTGGCGTGCGGCTTTGCGGCGCTGTGCTATGCCGAGTTCGCAGCGATGGTGCCCATCGCCGGGTCCGCATACACCTATGCCTACGCCTCGCTGGGCGAGTTCGTAGCGTGGATCATCGGGTGGGACCTGATCATCGAATACGCGGTGGGAAATATTGGAGTGGCCATCGGCTGGGCCGGCTATTTCCGCGAGCTGTTGAGCCACTTCGGGCTGTCGTTACCGGCATGGCTTGCAACCGATGTACGTTCGGCGCACATGGCAGCCGACGCCATCAAGGCCGGCGCCACGGACGCGACTAGCGCTTACGTGGCCTCGGCGCTGACGACCGCGCCACACCTCTTCGGGGTTCCGGTCATTGCCAACCTGCCGGCGTTTCTGGTGGTGGCGGCCATTACCGTGCTCCTGGTCATTGGCATCAAGGAGTCTGCCAATTCGAACAACGCGATGGTGCTGCTCAAGATCGGCATCATTCTCTTCTTCCTCGCGGTAGGTGCGTTCTTCATCAAGCCATCCAATTGGGATGACCCGTTAACAGGTGGCTTCGCGCCCAACGGGTTCGCGGGGATCAGCGCGGCGGCGGCTATCATTTTCTTCAGCTATATCGGCTTCGATGCGGTTTCGACCGCTGCCGAGGAGGCCGTGAACCCGGCCAAGGACATGCCGTTCGGCATCATCATGAGCCTGGTGGTTACCACGGTCCTGTACATCGCGATTTCGGTGGTGATGACCGGTCTCGCTCCATGGCAGCAACTCGGCACGGCCGAGCCCATGATCACCGCGCTGCAGTTCGCGGACGGCCCCCCGGCAATTCTCAAGGCCTCGCGACTGATCATCGCCATCGGCGCGGTAATCGCGATGGGCAGCGTTCTCCTGGTCTTCCAGCTGGGTCAGCCGCGGATTTTCATGTCGATGTCCCGCGATGGGCTCCTGCCACCCGTGTTCTGCCGGGTTCACCCCAAGTTCAAGACTCCGTACGTCGGGACCATCCTGACCGGGCTTTTCGTCGGGACGTTCGCGGCCTTCGCCAACATCGCGGAGGTGGTGGATCTGACCAACATCGGGACGCTCTTCGCCTTTATTCTCGTCTCGATCGGCGTGATTGTGCTGCGACGAACCGACCCCGACCGCCCGCGTCCGTTCCGGGTACCCTGGGTGCCCGTCACGCCGATGATCTCGGTTGTCGCCTGTTTCTACCTGATGTACAAGCTGCCCGGCATCACCTGGATTCGGTTCGGCATCTGGCTGCTGGTTGGTCTAGTGATCTACTTCCTGTATGGAACCAGGCACAGCAGACTGAGAAATCCGAAGGCAAATAAGTGAGGAGTAAGGAGTGAGGAGTGAGGAGTGAGGTGTGAGGTGTGAGGTGTGAAAACACGTGAAACTGAAGAAGGGGAACGAGGCACCATCTGCCTGCGTTCCCCTTCTCACTTCTTACCTCTCACCTCTCACGCGTTTCCTGTTACCCCACCGCATTCGCCAGGAACAGGGCGCCGCGCGGCGGATCGATCGGATCTTCGATCAACCTGAAGCGGGGTTCGTCATGAAGACGCTGAAACAGCATGCGGCGGAGCGCGCTTTGACCCTTTAGCAGCCCGCCGTTGGTCGCGACCCCCACCTGGCTTCGCTCGTCCACGCCGAAATGCTGCAGTAACTGAAGGGCCAGCTGGGCCAGCTCGCGCGCGGCATAGTCGAGTATGCCCTGGGCCACGGTGTCTCCCTCGGCTGCGCCAACCATGATGGCAGGAGCCAGCGAGGCGACCTCAGCCGGAGAGGCCTTGGCTGCCCAGCGGATGAGCTGGTCCATGGTCTCGGAGTGAGTCGCTTCCAGGAGCAGCTTGCTCAACACGGTTGTGGGACTGCGCCCGTCCGCCGCACGACCAACCGCGCCGAGGCCCGCGCGGCTCACGGCGTAACCACTTCCCTCGTCGCCCATTTGCCAACCATATCCTCCGGCCCGGTGCAGCCGGCCGAAGGAATCACGGGCCACGGCGACGCTGCCGGTTCCCGAAGTGACCACGATCCCGGGATCGTTTCCGAACGCCGCCGCCAGCGCAATCTCGATGTCGCCGGTGACGTGGATTTGATCCGCGAGATCCTCCGACCTGAGGGCGGAACGCAATTCTTCCCGCTCCTCGGGACGTCCTGCTCCCGACGCTCCGACCATCAAGATGGTCCCTCGCAGCTTGCCGGCTGTGGCCAGGGCGCGCCGCACTGTTTCGGCGATGACCGTGGCGGAGGCGAGCGCCCGTCCAGGACGCACTGCGCCGCCCACGCCTTCTGCGCGCGAAACTTCCTTCCCGTCAATCGCGACGGCCGCGGCGGTCTTGGTCCCGCCGACATCAACGCCGATCGTGATCCGACTCATGCGGCCTGGGTCCTCGGCTGTGAGGGAAGACTGAGCAGCACACCCGCCCCGAAGGTAAGCAGGGTGCCAAGTGGCACATACCAGGGCCAGGCCAGGTGGCTAACCGGCGCTAGGAAACCGAGAGGAGGCCAACCGGAGAGGCGCCCGGAGAAGAACACGATGAGCATCAGCACGAGTCCGGCGCTGATTCCGCCGATCACGTCACGGCCGGTGGCCCGAGGCCACTGCCCGGCCAGCAGATATGCTCCAAGCAGCGCTCCATAGGTGATCGACGCGATCGACAGCGCGAACACCACGACCGGGGTCTGGCCGCCTCCGGCGACCAGGTGAAAGACCAGCGCCGCGACCGTGACCAGGATCCCCCACAGCAACGACATGGCGCGGCCAATCTTGAGCAACCGAGCTGGATCCGTCACCCCGGTGTAGGACGAGTAGAGATCGTGGGTCATCGAAGACGCGAGGGCGCTGATCGCCGAACTGTGGGTGCCCATGGTTGCCGCGAGAATCGCCGCGATGAGCAGTCCCGAGAGACCCGAGGGCAGGTGCTCCACGATGAAGCGGGGAAAGATCTGGTCGGCGGGCAGGTTTGCAGGGGCGAATCCAGCAGCCCAGATCGCGGTGCCGATCAACATGAAGAGCGTGAACTGGAGGAGCACCACGATGCCGGAGCCCACCAGGGCACGACGCGCATTGCCAAGGCTCTGACTCGCGAGCAGCCGCTGCACGATCAGCTGGTCGGTCCCATGCGACGCGGCGGTGAGCATCCCACCGCCGATCAAGCCGCCGAGGAAAGTGTAAGGGATCGCGAGATCCAGGCGGAAATCGAAGACCCGCAGCTTGCCGGCGGCCGCTGCTGCGGAGAGGGCGGCCGGTGCCCCACCCGCGAGGGAGCACGCAATCAGCAACGCGGCGATGCCCGCGGACACATACACGCACCACTGAACCACGTCGGTCCACACTACCGCCTTGAGCCCGCCATGCCAGGTGTAGACCATGGTGATGAGGCTCATCATCACTATTGAGAGAGGAATTCCCCATCCGGTGATGAGCGCCAGCGGAACCGCGCTGGCATAGACTCGGACCCCATCGGCGAGGAGGCGCGTCACGAGGAAAATGACTGACGCCAGCCGGCGGGTGCCGGGCCCGAACCGCTTCTCCAGACGGACGTACGCCGTGTCCTGGTGTCCGCTGAAGTATCCCGGCAGGAGCCAGCGCGCCACGGCCAGGCGTCCGAGCAGATAGCCGAGCGGGAGCTGCAGAAAGGTGAGGTCGCCCCGCGCGGCGATCGACGGAACCGAGATGACCGTGAGGGCCGAGGTCTCGGTCGCGACGATTGAAAGAAGGATGGCCCACGCCGGGAGGTCGCGGGCACCGAGAAAGTAATCTCCCGCGGTCTTCTGGTGTCGCGATACCCAGAACCCGACGCCGAGCGTCAGGACGAAGTACACGACGATGATGCCGAGATCGAGGGGGCTCAGGATCGGGCCTGGGTCAGAGTTAACGGCGTGAGAGGTGAAGGGCTAACAGCGTGAGACGTAAGACGTGAGACGTGAGAAGGGACAACACAGGAAAATACGAAGGGGAGCGCCGGCCAGGCTGGCCTTCGCTCCCCTTGTCACGTCTTACGTCTCACGTCTTACGCCGTAAAGCTGCTCCCGCACCCGCATCCGCCGGAGGCGTTGGGATTAGTGAATGTGAATCCGGAGCCTTGCATCGATGAGGTGTAGTCGACCGTGACTCCGCTCAAGTACTGCATGCTGAACCCATCAACGAACACTCGCACGCCGCTCACTTCGACGACGGCGTCATCCTCCAGTGCCCGCTCTTCGATGTTCAGGCTGTACTTGAATCCCGAGCATCCACCGGGGAGCACGCTGACCCTGAGGCCTGCGCTCTCGACCGGCACCTGTTCGGCGTCCATAAACTTCCTAACCTCTTCGGCGGCACGGTCGGTGATAATCAGGTTGAATCCCTGGGTCGCGACCTGCGGCTGAATCGCTGCCATCTCATGCTCCTTGGTTGACCCGTAGAAATTAGATCCTCCAAGGGGCTATGTCAACGAAGCGAAATCTTCGGGATGAAGGCCTAACTCGCTGCGGCTCAATGAGAAGCGGCACTTGCGTCGAGGGTGACAACAACCCGGTCGGCTACCTGTGCCCTGACTGGCCCCCAGCGGTTGTTCTCCCGGGTGGGATGGACCCGATTGCTCAGAAGTACGATGGCCAGGCACCGGTCGGGGTCGATCCAGATGGAGGTACCGGTGAACCCGGTATGGCCAAAGGCGTGTTCCGAAAGGCGATTGCCGGCACTGCTCCCTTCCGAAGGAGTGTCCCACCCGAGCGCCCGGCTCGAACCCGGCACCAGGCGCTGCCTCCGGGTGAACTCGGCGAGCACGCCGGGAAGCAGGGAAGGCGCGCTCATTGGCGCCTCCAGGCATGAGCGAGACTTTTCACCCGAGACGATCCCTTGATCCTCCTGGCTCAGCAGCCATTCAGCAAAGGTCAACAGGTCGTCCGCATCACTGAATAGCCCCGCGTGTCCGGACACGCCTTCCAGCCGCGACGCGTTCTCGTCGTGCACCTCACCGCGAAGCATTCTGCCGCGCCACGGGTCGTCCTCGGTCGGCGCGATGCGCGAAACCCAGCTCGAGGGCGGGAGGTAACGCGTGGACTGCATGCCGAGCCTGGTGAAGATCTCACCGGTCGCAAGAGTATCGATCCGGTGCCCGAGCACGGCTTCGACAGCCTGAGTCAACACCATCGCGCCAAGGTCGGAGTACTCGAAGTGGGAACCGGGCTTCGAGGTGAGGGCGGTTGTATCCACCAGCGCCAGCGCCGCCGCTCGAGAGTGCGTCTCCCGATACAGCGGCCGCCATGCCGGAAGTCCGCTGGCGTGCATCAGGAGCATTCGGATGGTGACGCTGTCTCTCGCTTCTCCGCGGAAGGCAGGCACATAGCGCCAGACCGGAGTATCCAGGTCCAGTTTGCCGTTCTGCACGGCGAACATGGTCATGGTGGTAAGCGCTATGACCTTGGTCAGAGAGGCGAGATCGTAGATGGTCTCACCGTCGGGGCGGCTGGAGTCGCCTTCGCCGAGGTGGCCGGTCCCGTAGACGAAACGGTGCCCTCTCTGGCTGACTCCGAGCACGGCGCCGGGTGCCGCGCCCTGGGCAGTGACCGAATCGAGGTAGTGGATGACGGAGGTCCACTCGACCGGCTGGACATCCACCGGTTCTGCGGGCTTGCCGGGTGGATAGTAATGGCAGGCCGAAACGACCAACGCGCCGATGAGTCGGGACCAACGCAGAACGGACACGCTGTTAGGGCTGGCCGCTAGCCGCCTGGCCGAAGGTGTCCCGGGTCGCTTTCCGCTGAATTCCGTAGCCGAGCGGATAGCTCCGGGTGAGGGTGATGGGAAGGCGTCCGGTGATGTCGGACGCACCGGCGATGGCCTTGGCGAGGGCCCACTCGGTGACCGCATTCGAATTCCAGGCCAGCATGTAACTGCCGACGTGGGGCGTCTGCTGTGCGATGTACGGCGAGCCCAGTGAAGCCAGCACGGTGGGACGCTTCTTGGCGGTCTGGTCAATGAGTTTAGCGAGCGGCTCCGGCATGGCCACGGATCCTTTGTTCGCCGTCGCCTTAACCGCCACGGCGAACATCGCGACGCTGTTTTTCCGCAACGCAGCCTTCGCCGAGTCGTAACTCACGGGACCGCTCGCTGGCCACAACCGGAAGGTATTCACCGAAAATCCATCGGCTCGGAGCTGGGCGGCAAGCTGGTTACCCGCGGTGGGCATGTTCTCGTCGCCGTAGATGACGAGGGAGATCGGCCGGCGCCGCCCGCGCAGGCTGTCTACCACGGAGCTGCTGTCCTTCACCAGGACGATCGAGCGTCGCGCGATATCGCGGGCGACGGCGAGAAACTCCGCCCGGCCCACGACTTCGGGAATCCGCTCCAGCTGTACCGATCTCCGGTCGAGCAAGCCAAGCTGGCTCTTCATCGTCAGAATTCGGCGGACCGACTCGTTGATCCGCTCCTGAGAGATTCGTCCCGACTCGACCGCTGTGGTGACGGCATCGAGGGCCGTCTTGGGATCAGCTGGTTGAAGGAGAAGATCGGCTCCGGCAATGAGAGCCAGCACCGCGGCTTCGCCCGCGCCATAGCGGTTCACGATACCGCCCATACCCAGCGCGTCGGTGACCGCGATGCCCTTGAAGTGCAATGAGTCGCGCAACACTCCGGTGAGCACCTCGGGCGAGAGCGTCGCCGGGCGGGTGCTGTCGCCGGTCAGACCCGGCATCGCGATGTGAGCCGACATGACCAGCGCCACTCCGGCGTTGATCGCGGAGCGGAACGGTTGCAACTCCAGGTTGCTGAGCCGGCCCCAGTCGCCCTT
>DATIOP010000280.1:0-6325 GCA_035472975.1 Gemmatimonadales bacterium | reverse complement strand
GAACGCGACCACCATCGGCCGGGTCACCGCGGACGGCCTGTTCCGGGTGCGGCACAACGGTGTGGTCGTGGCGGAGATTCCCGGCCAGCGCCTGGTGGACGACTGTCCGATCTACGAATCGGAAGCGAAGGAGTCCCCTGCTGTCGCGAGCCGCCGAGCCGCCGAGCCGTCGAGCGCCGCGAAGGTCGACCTCCACGCTGCCCTGCCCTTGCTCCTCGACACCCCGAGCATCGCGAGCAAACGCTGGGTGTTCGAGCAGTACGATTCCACGGTCCAGGCGTCTACTCTCTTCGGCCCCGGAAGTGACGCGGGTGTGCTTCGCGTGGGCGAGACCGACTTCGGACTCGCGGTGACGGTGGACTGCAACTCCCGGCTCTTGGCGCTAGATCCCTACGAAGGTGGGAAGGCGGCCGTCGCCGAGTCGGCTCGCAACATCGCCTGCACCGGCGCGGTACCTCTCGGCATCACCGACTGCCTCAACTTCGGCAACCCGGAGAAGCCGGAAGTCTTCTACCAGTTCAAGGAAGCCTGCCGCGGCATCGCCGATGCCTGCCGGGCCTTCGAGACCCCGGTAACCGGCGGCAACGTCTCCTTCTATAATGAAAGCCCCACGGGGGCGATCGACCCGACCCCCACGATTGGCATGGTGGGCTTGCTCGAAAAGTTAGACTTCAAGGTCGGGAGCCACTTCCAGCAGGCCGGAGACCGGATCTTCATCCTCGGCAAGACTGCCGGACGGCTGGGCGGCTCGGCCTACTGGCTTGAGGTGCATGACTTTACGGGCGGCGAGCCGGCCCCGGTCAACCTGGATGCCGAGCGACGCCTCCAGCACTTCCTGGCCGCGGCGGCCCGGAAGAAACTGCTTCGCTCGGCGCACGACTGCTCGACCGGCGGGCTGGCAGTGACTTTGGCAGAAGCTGCGATCGGCGGACCCTACGCGCCTAATGGACGGGGGGCTGCGGTAGATATGCAGGCCTACGGGACGGGCGGGGCGAACAAGGCGGACGAAACCGGATCTGTTACGCCCGCCCTGACCGCCCTGTCCGACCTGTCCGACGCCGAGCTTCTATACGGCGAAGACCACGGCCGCGTCGTAATCAGTTGCGATCCTACCAAGGACGGCGCGATCCGGATGCTGGCGGAGGAGCACAAGGTTCCGCTGCACGCTGCGGGGTTTGTCGGAGAAGTGAATGGCGAGCTGGCGATCACGACGAGCCAGGCGACCTATAAGTGGCCCATCACCTCGCTGCGGGACACGTACATGACGGCGATTCCGCGGCGGATGGGGCATGTTGTCGAGGACGCAGCGAGCTAGCTGTTAGCGGTTAGCTGTTAGCTGTTAGCTGTGAGCAGTTAGAAATCAGCAGCATTTGGCGAGCCAATAGCTAACAGCTAATAGCTAAGAGCTGACGGCTCACCCAAGGAGGTCCACCAAAGCAATGTGCGGCATCTTCGGAGTCTCCGGAGTACCTGACGCGGCGCGGCTCACGTATATGGGGCTCTACGCCCTGCAGCATCGTGGCCAGGAGAGTGCCGGCATTGTCGCCATCGACGAGCACGGCCGGGCTCGCGCACACCGTGGAATGGGGCTGGTCTCGGAGAATTTCCAGGACGCGGCAATCCAGCGCTGCCTCGGCGATGTCGCCGTCGGGCACACGCGATACTCGACCGCCGGAAGCTCGGTGCTGGCCAATGCGCAGCCGCTCCTCATCGACTATCGCGGCGGACCGCTCACCATCGCGCACAACGGCAACCTGACCAACGCTCCGGAACTGCGGCGCGAGTTGGCGGACCAGGGTGCGATCTTCACCACGACGAGCGATACCGAAGTCCTGCTGCACTTGATCGCCCGCTCGAAGAAGCACACGCCCGAGGAGCAGATTCGCGAGGCGCTGGAAAAAGTCGAGGGCGCGTACACCCTGCTGATGAGCGTGGGCCGGACGATCTATGTGGTGATCGACTCGCGCGGCTTCCGTCCCGCGGTGCTGGGCCGGTTGAGCGGCGGTGTCGTTGTCGCCTCGGAAACCTGCGCGCTCGACCTGGTGGGCGCCCAGATGGTCTGCGAGCTGCAACCGGGCCAGTTCCTCAAGATCGAAGAAGGCAACATCACCGAGCTGCCCCGGCTCAAGCCGCGGCCGGTCAGCCGCTGTGTGTTCGAGCTGGTCTACTTCGCCCGTCCCGATTCGCGGGTCTTCGGCGAGTCGGTAGACCGGGTGCGCCGCGAGCTGGGCCGCAACCTGGCGAAGGAGCACCCTACCCCGGGCGCCGAGGTCGTGTTCAGCGTTCCGGACAGCGCCAACGCGATGGCTCTCGGTTTCGCCGAGGTCTCGGGGATCAAGCTGGAGAACGGGCTGATCAGGAACCACTACGTAGGCCGGACCTTCATCAATCCGACCCAGGCGCTGCGGGTGGCCAAGGTGAAGATCAAGTTCAATCCGGTGCGCGACGTGATCGAGGGCCGCTCGGTAGTGATGGTGGACGACAGCCTGGTCCGGGGAACCACCAGCAAGGGCCTGGTGCAGATGATTCGCGCCGCGGGCGCCCGCGAAGTACATCTGAGGCTCGCCTCTCCGCCGATCACCGGGCCCTGCCACTACGGGATCGATACGCCGACCCGCGAGGAGCTGATCGGTGCGAACCACTCGATCGAAGAAATCCGTGATTACCTCGGCGTGGACACTCTGGGCTACCTGTCGCTCGAAGGCATGCTTCGCGCGGCCGGACCCCGCAACGAATTCTGCGACGCGTGCTTCTCCGGCAACTATCCGACGCCGATCTCGGAAGAGCTGGTCCAGGTGCGGCACGCAGCTCCCTCTATCGTGACGACCGCATGAGCGGAACCTACTCCCAGCCGTCAGTCTATTTCTTTGGGCAGGGCCGCGCCGACGGCACCGCCACCATGAAGGACGTGCTGGGAGGAAAAGGCGCCGGACTCGCCGAGATGACCAACCTCGGCATTCCGGTCCCTCCTGGATTCACCATCGCCGCATCGCTCTGCGTCACCTACCTCGAGACTCGGCAATTTCCGCCCTGGCTTCGATCCCAGGTCGAAACCAGTCTCCAGCGGCTCGAAGCCGCGACCAACCGCCACTTCGGTGGCCGCGAACGGCCCCTGCTGGTCTCGGTGCGCTCGGGCGCCGCCGTCTCCATGCCCGGCATGATGGAGACCATCCTCAACCTCGGCCTCAACGACGCGACGGTGGAGGGCCTGCGCAAGGAGAGTGGCAACGCGCATTTCGCCTACGACTCCTACCGCCGGTTCGTGCAGATGTACGCGACGGTGGTATTCGATCTCCCCAAGGCTCCGATCGAGCATCTGCTCGAGGCACAGAAGAAGAAGCATAAGGCGGAGCGCGACATCGACCTCCCGGCGGAGGAGATCCTCGCGTTGGTGCACGAGATGAAGAAGCACGTCGAGAAGGAAGCCGGGCGCCCCTTCCCCGACGACCCGATGGAGCAGCTCTGGGGCGCCATCGCCGCGGTCTTCGAGAGCTGGAACACCCGGCGCGCGATCGACTACCGGAAGCTGCACGATATTCCCGACAGCATGGGGACCGCGGTCAACGTGGTGACCATGGTCTTCGGGAACCTCGGCGAGGACTCGGGCACCGGCGTCGCGTTCACCCGCGACCCCTCGACCGGTGAGCGGCGGCTCTACGGTGAATACCTGCTCAATGCACAGGGAGAGGACGTCGTCTCCGGCACCCGGGACGTGGAGCCGATCGCGCGACTCAAGGATGTAATGCCCGCCGCCTACACCGAGCTGGACCGGCTCGCGAGGATCCTGGAGCGGCACTTCCGCGATGTGCAGGACATGGAGTTCACCATCGAGCGCGGCAAGCTCTACATGCTGCAGACCCGGCGGGCCCAGCGCTCGGGGCAATCCGCGGTGCGTATCGCCTGCGAGATGGTGGATGAGGGTGCGATCAGCGAAGACGAGGCGGTCGCCCGGATCCCCCCCAACGATCTCAATCAGCTGCTGCACCCCGCGATCGATCCCAAGGCCCATCTCGATCTGCTGACGACCGGACTGCCCGCGTCACCCGGAGCCGCATCGGGCACCGCGGTGTTCGACGCCGACATGGCGGAGCAGCTGGGCCGCAAGGGCGACTCGGTGATCCTGGTACGACGGGAGACCAGTCCCGAAGACTTCCACGGCATGGTCGCCGCGAAGGCGATTCTGACGGCGCGGGGCGGAATGACGAGTCATGCGGCTGTCGTAGCGCGCGGCATCGGAAAGCCGTGCGTCGCGAGCGCCCAGAAGCTTGAGGTAAACGAGCAGAACCTGCAGTTCTCGGTGAACGGCCGTACCATCAAACAGGGCGAGTGGATCACGATCGACGGCGGCAGCGGGCGGGTCTACGCTGGACAGGCGAACCTGGTTTCGCCCGAGCTGTCGGGCAATTTCACCCGGCTCATGCTGTGGGCCGACAAGGTCCGCCATCTCCGGGTGCGGGTGAATGCCGATACGCCGGCCGACGCGCACCGGGGCCGCGACTTCGGCGCCGAGGGCATCGGGCTCTGCCGTACCGAGCACATGTTCTTCGAGGGAGACCGGCTGATCGCGATGCGGGAGATGATCCTGGCCCAGAACAGCGAGGGTCGCAAGAAGGCGCTCGCCAAACTGCTCCCGATGCAGCGGGGGGACTTCGAGGCCATCTTCCGCGCCATGGAGGGCTATCCGGTCTGCATCCGGCTGCTCGATCCCCCGCTCCACGAGTTCCTCCCCAAGGAAAAACAGGAGATCGATGCGCTGGCCAAGGCGCTGGGTCGCAAGCCGGAAGAAGTGGCCGCGAGCGTGCAGGCGCTGCAGGAGACCAACCCGATGCTGGGACTCCGCGGCTGCCGGCTGGGCATCATCTATCCCGAGATCAGCATGATGCAGGCCCGCGCCATCTTCGAGGCGGCTTGTGCCGTGGCGTCCCGCAAGGGCCGAGTGATGCCCGAGGTGATGATCCCGCTCACCGCCAATGTCGTTGAGTTCCGCAAGCAGGCGCTCATCGTGCGGGAAGTCGCGGAGCAAGTCTTCCGGGAGAAGCAGCTCACCGTTCCCTATCTGCTCGGCACCATGATCGAGCTGCCGCGCGCCGCCCTCACTGCCGACGAGATCGCGCGCGAGGCGCAGTTCTTCTCCTTCGGGACCAACGATCTCACCCAGACCACCTGGGGGCTCTCGCGCGACGACGCCGGCAGGTTCCTGCCCTACTACCTAGAGCACAACATCCTGGAGGATGATCCGTTCCAGGTGCTGGACATCGGTGGAGTTGGCAAGCTGATCCAGATGGCCTGCGAGCTGGGGCGGAAGACCCGGCAGGATCTCAAGCTCGGCATCTGCGGCGAGCATGGCGGAGAGCCCCGATCAGTCGCCTTCTTCGATGCCCTCGGCATGAACTACGTCAGCTGTTCTCCTTACCGTGTGCCCATCGCCCGGCTGGCTGCGGCGCAGTCGTCGTTGGCTGAGAGGGGGACGATGGATAGGACGAGAGCTACAGTCTAAAAACAGTACCGAGTACCGAGTACCTAGTACCTAGAACTGCGTACCGAGCGCGTTTTAGATTTGCCGGATACCACATGCCGAGAGATCGGAGCCAGACTACGCCGTACTCAGTGCTAGGTACTCGGTACTAGGTACTCGGTACTTAAGCACATGACTACAACGTTGGCCGATGCGGCTGACGCCAACCTTGCCGCCCACTTCACCTGGGTGCAGCAGCAAACGGCCGGCATGCGGGTGCGCTGGTCGGAATCGCTGGTCCTGAGCGACAGCGGCCTTCCCTGTGACACGTTCAACGCCGTCTGTCGCGCTCGACTGGAGCGGGATGCCGCTGCGTCTGCGATTCGAGAGGCGATCGACTGGTTCGCCGAGCGGTCGCATCCGTTCTCGTGGTGGGTAGGGCCCGGCGACCGGCCGGCCGACCTCGGGCAACAGCTGGAGCAGGCGGGACTTGAGCCGGCAGAGTCCGAGCTGGCCATGGCGCTGGACTTGGAGGCCCTTCCCGGCATAGATCTCGCGCCGAATGGGCTCTCGATCAGGCGGGTGAGCAGCCCCGAGGAGCTTCGGGAGTACGCCAGACTCAGTGCGGCCAACTGGTCTCCGCCCGACGAACTGGTCGTGGAGTTCTATGTCCGGGCCGCGCCAGTCCTGCTGCATCCGGCCAGTCCCCTCTGGCTTTACCTGGGATATGTCGATGGCGTCGCGGTGGGAACTGCCGAGCTGACGGTGGGTGGAGGAGTAGTCGGGCTCTATGCCATCTCGACCTTGGCTCCCTATCGCCGGCGGGGCTATGGTTCGGCGCTGACCGCGAGACCCCTGCAGGACGCCCGG
>DATIOP010000279.1:0-10375 GCA_035472975.1 Gemmatimonadales bacterium | reverse complement strand
TGGGTCAGGCGTGCCAGGCGCGGGGGCAGGCGATCGAACGCGGTAACGATCGGCATCCGGGCGAATCCTTCCAGGCACTTCCTCAGGCCCAGCCACACAACTGCCAGGCGAAACGCGCCCCATGACGTGGCGATCAGCATGGCGAAGACCGTTAGCCGGAAGAGCTTGTCGAACATGGGTACCCCATCCGGCGCGTCACTCATGAGGGCTTCCAGCGACCGTCCGAACTGAGGCCCGACCCAGAAGCCGAGGCAGAGGAAAGCGACAATGAGCCCCACGGCCCAGTTGCTGGGAGCCACCCGAAACAGTCGAAGGCGGATGGTTCGGATATCCGCGGCGGAGCGGCGCAGGTCATCCCGGAGGGCGGTGCGGAACGTCGTGCGAGGTTTGCGTGGGGAGCTCAACTCGGTCTCACAAACGCTTTCGAAGATGGTCCGCTGCTGCAGCAGTTCGATTCGGCGGAGGTGCCAGGTACACCACACCGCCAGGCCGAGTCCTCCCAGCACCAGCGGGAGCACCGGCGAGACCATGCTGTCGATCTCGACCGCGCGGCGAAAGAACAGCCACCATCGCCCCGGGTCGGGCTTCGACAGATTCATGACGTCGGTGACGAAGCCGATCGAGAGGCTTAGATAGACCACGCCGAACACCGCCGTGGCGATTCGTGCCAGCACATCGACTCGCCAGGCCCAGGGTTCACTTGGAATACGCCAGGGGCTGCTCCAGAAATACTTGAGCCCCTGCCGGCCCAGCTGTATCGCGAGTGTCAGCACCGAGACGATCCCGCTCAGGAGTGCCGTCACACCAGCCACACCGGCAATCGTGATCAGCGCTCCCAGAACCTTGAGAGAGATATCGCTGTTGGTTCGGAACACGAGCCTGAGCACCGGCGCACAGGCTGCCAGCAGTATGCAGAAGAAGGCAACGACCCTGAGCAGCCCGTAAAACCGGTCATGCAGGCGCAGAGAACTTTCGGCCAGCTGATCCGGGATTGGCCTCAGGTCATACTCCCAGCTGGTTCCTGTCCGGGCGTGCGATCGGCGCTGGAGATCGAGCCTGATGTTGCCGACACTCAGAACGAACAGAGCGAAACCGGCAAGCATTATCGCCGCCAGTGGCAAGAACGGGAGATTGAGGGATGGGTACTTCTTCGGCACTGCGGGACACTGGGTTGGAGTCTTGCAGGGGGCGGCAAGGTAGCTGGTATCCGAAACCGTATCGATGCGAAGGGGAAGGAAGGTCTTGTTGCCAACCGTGGAAAGCCACACCGGCGGCCTCAACCGCGTTTGCAACAAAGAATCTCGAGGCGCGCTGTCTCCCGGCTGTGGATCCCTGTCCTCCCGGTATTTCCGGGTTGGCCGGTAGTCGAGGACCGCCTTCTCGTAACCGAGCTGCATGAGGGTGGCGTTGTAGGTCCCTTGCACCCCGTCGCTGCTGAAGGCAAAGCGCTGCTTTTGATCTGCGTCGGCTGTGAACCACTGGTTGTCGAGAATGAGTGGGTAAGTCGCAAACACCAGCATGCCCCGAAGGGCGAGGTTCTTGTCCGAGCGCAAGTACAGCACGTTGCTCTCATAGGTAAAGAACTGCACATCGGGCATCCGCTTCCGCAGCTCCTCCCCCAGGAACAGCTTGTCCCGCACGTCGGTCGCCAGCAGGCCGACCATCCGGATCCGGTGGCGATTGAGCGTTCGCGCCAGGTCGTCGAGCATCAGATCCAGCGCCAGGGGCGAGAGCCGCGAGGTGACCGGAAAGTCCTCTTTGGGGCGGGCTGGATCGAGCAGGTCGAGCGGGAGCCGGGGCGTCTCTCCACCGGGCAGGGCCTGCGCCGCCTCCTCCGCCGAGGGGACCCGCTGGTACTCGGTGCGCAGGCTCGAGATGCTCATCGGAAAGGGGACGATGAGAAAGTCGCTGGAATCGGCGATCAGTCCCTGCCCGTACTGGGTCGAGGATTCCCGCAGCAGCGCGACCTGGGAATCGCTGAGTCCCAGCCGCTTCATCGTGATCTTCATCGACGCACTCAACTCGTCGTCGGCGTTGATCGTCGCCCTGAAGTGCATGTGCAGTGCCGGGAGGTCCAGCGTCGCGATGTTCTCCCGGCTGGTCGCCGTCCCGCTCAACATTTCCACCGAGTCCCCGGGGTGACGGGCAAGCCAGCTCTTAAGCCCCAGCTGCAGGGAAAGCGCGGAGCCGGAGAAATTCGGGCCGATGATGCGGATCGGCTCGGCGCGTTCGGCACGGAGCGGCAGTTTTCCGGGGCTCAGCAGGAGGCGGCGCTCTTCCAGCGCGGTATTCAGCGCCTCCTTGTAGATGCCGCGGGTGGGCAGCTCGTGAATCAGGTAGAGCAAGTGCAATCGGCGGTCGCCCGGTTTGCTGCTCCGGAACAGCACAACCCCCGGCCGGACCTCGCGCAGAGCGACTCGCCCGTGGCCGGCTCGCCGCACGCTGTCGCGCTGTCCCGGGAGCCAGAAGCGGTCGGTGACATAGCCGGCAGTCTCGAAGGCGCGGCGGATGGTTTCCAGCGCCCCGTCGAAGGACCAGTCGAGGTGGGAGTCATAGGGATCGGGGACGCAGGCGATCAGAACGTCGAGTGAGAAGCTGTCGCTGACGGTGGGAGCCGCACCCAAGAACCCGGCGAGCAGATCCTCACCCCGCTCGAAGGGCGCGTCGGCCGGTCCGGTCGCTTTCGTGGCCTGAGCGACGCTGACGGAATCCGCCGGTCCGGGACGCGGCGCGCTGGGGCGGGCGATCGAAGCCACCGCGACCGCGGCAGCCGCCACGAAGCCGAGACCCAGGGCGCGGTTGTCCATCGCTCCTAGCGCCCCGAGGCGAGTGCCGAGGTCATAGTCGCCCTTGCATCAGAAGCCGGCGAAGGCGTGGGCCAGCGCGTACAGCTTGTCCAAGTCGAGGCTGAAGCCGAAGTTGCCCCGCACTTCATCCTCGTCGATCAGGTCGGTTCGACTGGCGTAGGTGACGGAGAGGGGCAACGTCACGCCGGTCGTCACCGGAATCGAGAACTTCACCTGCGCGATGTGGATCGCATCATTCGCTTCCTCGAGACGACTGAGCTGGTAGGCCGCCGAGATCAGGATCGGCTCCACCACGTCCAGTTTCTTCGAGCGCCCGAACGGGTTCTTCACCGATCCTGCCAGCTCGACCGTTCCCCCGAAGTCCCGTACCGATTCCTGGTTGAACGCCGGATCCGGATGGTCGTACCAGGAGATGAACCCGTTGACCACGGCGTCGAAGGGAGCGACGTGGGCCTCGAACAGCAGCTTGGCGTCGGAATACGCCGACCCCTGGACCTTGGTGTGATGGGTAAACGCGACGGTGAGCAAGGGTGATCGGTTAAGCTCATCGAGAATGCCACCCAGATCCTGCTGCGCGCTGAACAGGTCCTGGTGAGCCTTGACCAGTCCACTCATCGCAACCGTGATCCCGCGGAAGGTCTCTTCGCTCAGCGCGATCCGGCTCTCCGAGATCGGGTCAAAGACCGTCGTCTTGAGGGCGGAAAGGGTCATGGTAGTGATGATCTCGATCCGTTGCTCACGAGGGACACCATCACTGCTTTCGAGATATCCCGCGATCTGCCCTTTCAACGCTTCCGAGGAAGAATCCGCGGCATCTTGTAGCTCCGGTGAGCCATTCAGTGCCTTGCTGATACCTCCACTCAGCGCATTGAGTCGCGCCTGGATCTTGGGCTGAACGACCTCGCTCCAGCGCTGGGTGAACTTCTTGGTTCTGGTGCTGCGGTCGCCGATCACCCGCACCCGGACCGACCATTCAGCCACCTGATTGATGTCGACATTCGCTACCGTGGGGTCTTCCGACCGCATGTCGAAGGTCACCGATCCGCCGAGCCGCCTCCACAGTCCGTACTGCTCGAAATTCGCGGCATTGTCCGGCTCGAGCAGACGAACAAAGGCGTAGGGAGAGGTCGAGAGCGTTAGCCCCGTTCCGTTCACCGACTGCTCGATCGCTCCGTGTTCCACCGCGAGGGCGAGGAGTTCGGGAATGCCTGGCTTCTCGGCGAGAGAAGTACTGCCAGGCCCGCTGCTCGTGGCGCCGAGCTGCTTGTCAGTGCGACCCAACTCCGCGAGGTAGCGGTAGGCCTGAAGTCCCCGAACCTCGTGCGGGTCGTCGCCGGGGAGGGCGTCCGCTACCGTGTAGAACACCAGGCGGTTCCATACCTGATCCAGCAGCTCGGCCGCTTCGCTGGCCTGAGTCCCCCTTTCGAATTCCGAAAGGATGTCGGCCGCTCCGCGCGACGCCGCGTCCCGCAGCACCTCGGGAGGGTTTTCGTATTCCTGGGCCTGCAGCGCATTGCAAGGGAGGACGAGACACGTCATGAGA
This sequence comes from Gemmatimonadales bacterium, assembly GCA_035472975.1. Lineage (GTDB taxonomy): Bacteria > Gemmatimonadota > Gemmatimonadetes > Gemmatimonadales > GWC2-71-9 > DATBGE01. The sequence goes on along the minus strand of DATIOP010000279.1, from coordinate 6,025 downwards.
AAGAGGGGGGTCCTGCATGACACCCTTGGGATCACCATGACGAAACTCCTCAGCTGACGGTGAAGCGGAACTCGGGATCCCAGATCTGATTGGTCTTCCGGACCACGACATCCTTGAACACGCCGCCCTTGGAACCCCGCAGCTCGAAGTCGAAGTGCGCGGTGTTGGGATCTTCGTCCAGGAAACTGCATTCGACGATGACGAAGTGGCTGTTGCCGGGGACCTGATCCACTTCGAACTCGAAGGTGGGCGTATCGGGCCCATTCGAGTTCTCCAGTTTCTCACCGTTGTCTGCCGCCGTCACTCGCGCTCCGGTCTCGATCGGGGTGACCTTGATCGTTACCGACTCGCCCTGGCTGACGTCGTAGCGGAACTTGGTCTTGCGTTTCATGGCGCTCTCCCCGTTAGACCAGCCGTTCCCACACCGCCTCGATCCCGTCGGCAAACAACGACCGGCACTGTGCCAGGCTCAGTCCTCCGCTGTACTGGAAGTGCGGGATGTCCTTGAACCCCTTCCAATCGCCGCCCCATTCCAGCCCGACCGATCGCCCCGCCTCCGCGGCCCGCTTCCAGCCGGGATGAGCCGTGTTCCAATCGGTCTTGCCCATGGAGTCCAGCACGATGATGTCGAAGGCGAGGCCGAAATTGTGGTAGCTCTGTCCCCCTTTGGCCTTGGTCACGATGTGTGAAGCGCCGATGGGCGGGATCGTTCTGCCTTTGGCAAAGAGCGCATCCTGCTCGTCCCAGGTGCGGACGCCCTGGGTCACCAGGATGGCGAGGCCCGACAGGCTGCAGAGATCGAGCATTGCCCGGGCACGACTTGCCACGACGGGATGCAACCCGCTCAGCCGTTGATCGCTCAGTGCCGCGGGACGAGTGGACGTCCTTGCCAACAGGTCCGGCACGCTCAACACCTGGCCGATCGTGAGCCGATCGGGATCGGGGATGTTGTTCGCCGCCACGATCAGCGGGAATCGCGCCGAGTCGCCGTAAAAGGTTCTGGCAATTTTGCCGAGGGTGTCGCCCTTCTTCACGCGATAGGTGTTCATGGGTCTGAATCGAGTGGTGGACGCGAAGTCAGCTGCCAGCCTTTAATCACCTTTGATCACGGCACTGGCCGCCTGCTGGGCCTGCGCCTGCATCCGGTTCTTGAGTCCGAAGAGCGTCTCCAGCAGGTCGTGCCAGAACGGAGCGCCGAGGCTTACCAGCAGCACCGACGCGACGATTCCGATCCACCACCTGAAGTCCCGTAAGCGCCAGTTCGCTGGAGAGCCGAGGAAGGCGCCGGACCCGATCGTGGAGCGAGCCACGTTCAGCACCGCGAGGTTCAAGCTGTCGCTGCGATGTCCGAGAGCCTGTTTCAGAGAATCGCTGCCCGCGACGCTGAATGAGTCCGCGACCGCCTGGGCCTGCTTCCTGAGCGTTTGAGCGACACTGGTAGCCGAATCCACCCGGGTCCGGAACTCGGGGTCCATCCTCGCCTGCTGGAGGATGGTCAACGCATCGGCATTGAGTCCCAGCACCACGATCGCGCTGGTCAGAACACCCCATCCCCGCATGCGACGGCGGTAACGCTCTTCCACCGGCGCCATCGAGAGATCGAACCATTCGATGGCGCGGTCCGAGAGCTGCTTCAACTTGGAAGCGACAGTGGGATCGTGGGTCGCGGTCTGAATGAGCGACCGGAGTTTCTCGGGGGTTATCCAGTCGAGCCGGACCTTGTCCTTCCGCACCCCATCCTGCGCCAGGCCGCGGAGCCGCTCGACGATCTGCTCGAAGATCTTGTCGGTCTCTGCCTTGGAGAAACCGGTCGCCTTGCCCGATTCGCGGATCAGGCCCGCGATGGCATCCATCCGGGCCTTGCCCTTCAGGGCGAACATCACCTTCAGGATTTCCTGCAGGCTCTGCGCGGCGAGTGCCAGCACCAGCGCGGTGCCCACCAGGGAGAGCAGGACTTGCAACAGACTCGACATGCGACCTCCGCTCTGCTGAACCGCTATTCAACCACGAGTCCGGGAACAAACCGGCTGAGCAGCTTCAATCCGATGGACATGACGAAGGGGAGACCGCCGTCTACCAGCGACCAGCCGAGGATGTAGCCGAGGTTTCCGGGGATGATGTGAAGGAAGTTGGGACCGTCCCAGGTCCCGAACAGGAGTTGCTCGATGTACTTCACGACCAAGCTCAGCGTGGTGAACGTGATGAACACCACGAGAGGAGAACGGCCACGGGTCGCGAAGTAGAGCCAGGGGAACCCCAGGCCAATCCAGAAGAAGCTGTGGAGGAAGTTGTTGATCCACGGCAGGAAGGTCATCGCGCCGATCTTGAACAGCAGGAAATTCGTGACGAACGCGATGCTGAATCCCGCACCGCAGAGCAGCAGGAAGGTCTTGCGTTCTTCCTTGGTCAGCGTGCGGCCGCTGATGCTGATCACGACAAACAGCGCGGCGTAGAAGAGCAGGATCAGGGCGATGCGACCGGGTGTGAATGGAGGCGTCATATCGGCTTCTCTCGCTTGGGCGGTCAGACGTAGGTCTTGCGCCGGATCCCGTTCCAGAGGTCCAGGGTGGGGCCACGATCGGCCCGCGCGGTCTTGTCCTCCTCGGTCTTGTAGAAGAAGGCCATCGTCATCTGGGAGGCTGTCGAGAAACCGTCGCGCGAGGCAGTACGCTGGATGAGCGGCAGGAGGGTGCCGGTGTTGATGTACATCCGCACCCTTCCATCGAGTGCGGCGCCGAAGGCGATGTGGCGGGCCTTGTGGGTATGACCGTACAGCACGTACTGAGTCGGGCCGGGCGGGTTCGCCGTCCAGAATCTCCAGATTTCCTCCTCCTCGGCGCCCTCCGCGTACTCGTCCTTGTCCGGAGTGAGCTTGTCCACCAGTCCCTGCAGCTTGCTGAGCGAATTGACTCGCCCGCGAAATTCATCGAAGGAATTGCCCAGCACGTGATTCTTGAGCAGGGCCAGCCGGTCGGTGAGGTCTCCCTGGAGGAGCAGGTCGGTCACCAACCGGTCCCATTTTTTGGCCAGCGAGGACTGCAGCACCCCATCGAGCGATTGCTTCATCGCCTGGTGCAACGCCTGCTTGTACCCGGGGAGCTGATCGCGGGCGAACCACTCGAGCCAGGGGAACACGTCGAGAGTGGGCCGGATGTTGTTGATGTCCTTGAACCCCTCGATAAACTGCGGGAAATCGGGGACGTTGCCCGGCTGGGCCGCGCGGGCGAAGTGCACCAGGCCTGACATCAGCTCCGCGGTCACCACCTCGCCGATCGCCATGATCTGGTAGCTCCGGGCGTCGAAGCGGCCGAGCTGAGGCGCGCCGTCCGGCCGGAGCACCTTGTTGTAGAAAGTGAAACCGTGGCAGTTCTCGTCCCACTCGTGGCCGTGGCGGGCGAGTACGCCGTACTCATCCGCCTTGAGCAGGTTGGCGAACTCGATACCGGGCAGGACGGCACGCACCTGTTGTTGCAGTGCGGGGAAGTTGTTGAAGACCCGGTCGTGGTTGCCGACCACGTAGGTGAATTTGGTCGGAAGCTTGATGAGGGCCGAGAGCCCATTCAGGGTCGCGATCAGCGCCTTCGCCTCGGGAGTGGCGAGCACGCCGGCCAGCACCTTGGAGAATTGAGTCTGAATGAGCGCGGTGTCGCGGTTCATGCCGGTCTCGGGATCGAGATCGCCACCCCAGGGACGCTGGTCCGGTGTCGTGGTCCGATGCCAGAAATCGGTCCGAACGAGATCGAAGATGTCTCCCAGCAGCACCACGTGAAGCTCGACCGCGCCTTTGGCCTGCGCCGCGGTGCCGATCTCCTTGCACATCAGGTCGAACGCCGTGGCGTGGACGTTATGGGCAGTGGAAAGGTCCGTGAGATGGATATCGCTGATGACGACCAGCATGGGTCGCTTCCTCCTATTGAAAACGTCGCCGACGCGGCAGCGGGTTACTCGATCCGGCTCGCCGCGTAGCGGGCGAGAGACATCACCGTCATCTGCGGGTTGACCTGCACGCTGCCGGGGAACACACTGGCGTCGCAGACGTACAGGTTGTCGTAACCGTGAACCCTGAATGATTCATCCACGACTCCGTGATGTGGATCGCGATTGATCGCGTTGCCTCCCTGGGGATGCGAGCTCGCGAGGGTGATGAACTCGGGGTCTTTGGTCAGAGTGCGAATCCGCGCGATGTCCGCCGGACTCGTGATGTTGCCGTGGTCCCAGGTGTTGAGCAGGACCCGTCGCGCGCCCGCCTCGAACAGCACGGTGGCAAGCGCCTCCAGCCCGCGGCCCAGTCGGTCCATGTCCGACGAAGGCGGCGTGAAGCGGAACGCCGCATCGCCGTTCAGGGGAGACAGAAACGCGCGTCCCTTGGCACTGGTGCCGACCATGAGGCCATAGGCCACGAGCAAGCCGGATCGCTGCATGTTGCGGTAGTGCTCGTCGAACCAGCCCGCCATCGCGGTCGCGAGCCCCACCGGCGGGCTGAACCAGGTCTCGATGATGAAGGCGTCGTCGGCATGCTTGACGTAGTGCCCCATCTGGATTCCGGCATAGGAGTTCTGCGGAGGCTCCGGAAACTCGGCGAAGACCGGGGTGAGCATGTTGAAGGAGAGATCCTTGCCGACCGGGCGGCCGAGCGAGATGCCGCTCCGGAGCAACAGCGCGCTCGAGGCGATGGTGCCGGCGGAGATGATGAACCGGTCCGCGTGAATCCGGATCTGACGGCCATCGGTTCCGCGGGCCAGCAATTCCCAGGCGTGCATCCGCTTCCCGCTCATGCTGCGGAAGCGTTCCGCGTCGCACTCGGCGAGGATGGTGACGCGGCCGGGGAAATGCGCCTGGGCCAGCGGGAGTGTGTGGTCGAGCATGGAAAGCTTCTTGTCCCACGCGCAACCGATGTTGCAATTGCCGCAACCGTAGCACCCGTCGGGCCCGACTCTGATGTTCGCGTCGAAGGGCTCCGGCATCGCGAGCCGGACCTGGTTCCCGATGCGAGCGAGCGCCGGCTCGATGACTTTCGCGGCCGGATGATGCCCGCCGGGGCGGATGTCGCCCAGCGAGCGCACCTCCATGAACCGTCGAACCCATTCGGTGGCCTGCTCGAGCTGGGCCTGGTCGAGTCCCGCGCCATTGCGGTTCCAGCGCTCGATCTTGTCGGCGGGAGGGGCGAAACAGATCGCGTTGTTGATCGTGGTTGAACCGCCGACGCAATTCCCCTGCAGCACGTTGAAGCGGAAATCCTCCGAGATCTGCAGCATTCCCCGCTGGTAGAGCTGGCCGATCTGCCGCAGCTCGTCCTCGACAAAGAGCGACGGGTGCACGTGCTCGCCCCGCTCCACGAGCAGCACCTCGTGGCCCCGCTCCGCCATGGTGTAGGCCGCGATGGCCCCGCCGGCCCCCGAACCGATGACGCAGACCTCCGTTTCGCGGATCTCTTCGTTGCGGTCCCAGGGTCGTTCCACCGCGAGGGGGCGGTGCTGGGGAGGCGGCAATGGAAGTCCTGCTTCCCGCGCCCGCACCGTGAACGGCTTGAAACCAATCGCCGAGTGGACCTTCGGGTCGTTGTAGAAGCCGAGCACCGAGAGCTGGTGCCCGACCCGGAGGAAGATCTGGACCATGGTTCGGATCAGGCGCCACTTCTGGCGCCGCCCGGCGTCGCGGGTGAAGCGGTCGCGGATGAAACGGGACCGGAGCGCGGGCCGCAGCTCCGGCAAGGGCGGGTGGAGCGAGAACAGGGGCCAGTAGTGAATTACTGCCAGCGCGATGCGGAAGCTGCCCTTTCGTTCGGTGCGAACCCGGGCCAGCGCCTGGTCCGCATTGCGGGCGGCTACTTCAGGCGGGATCGCCTCGTTGTGCCCGGCGATCATCACCTCGGTGAGTGCGGTAAGGGTGCGGAATTCGAGCGGGCGGAAGAATTCGGTCTGGAGCCGTGAGGTCCAGGCGGCGTAGTAGAGAGCGAAGAGCAGGACCCCGATGACGCCGTCGAGGACCATGGCGCCGATCAGGATCTGCTGCATCGGCATCGCGC
>DATIOP010000278.1:0-10701 GCA_035472975.1 Gemmatimonadales bacterium | reverse complement strand
CGCCCGCCCTCGCCGTAGAAGGCGTCCTGGATATGCGCGTAGTCCCCCGCATTCACCGTGATGTCGTAATTGTTGATCGGCTGGGAGACGAACCAATCGTACGTGGTTGTGCCGTCCCCGTTTGACGTAACGGCCTGCAGGCGTCCGTTAGAGACATCCTTCAGAGAGTCGGGTACGGTGATGACGACCCGCTGGCTGTCGGGCTCGTCGGCCTGGGTGTCTTTGGTGGGCCACCAGATGCTGGCGCCGGTGCCTTGGCAGGCGGTCGCAATCCAGGTGTGTCCCAGACTATCACTCGCCCAGACGAAGCCGCCGTCCCAGGGCGCGTGTTTGGCCGGGTGCGGGTGGCCCGAGTAGAACGCGCTGATGGTTTGCTGCGCGCCTTTCTCTTGTCTCGCCACGAGATAGACGAAGAAGACGTTGCCGTCCCGGCGGTATTGCAGGCGCTGCCCCTGCTGGACGAAGCTGTCGATCTGAAGCGGGACCTGGAGGTCGATCTGTATCACGCTGTCGGACTGGAGAATCCGATAGGTGATTTGATTCACGCCGCGAATCGTGCTGTCGGCCGGGTTGACCCGCACCCGCAGGTCGTAGTAGGCGACGTCCCACCACGCGCGCTCCGGCGTGATAGAGCCGCGGAGAGTGTCCGCATGGGTGGCCGTCGTGTCCTGCCCCCACACGCTCGCGACCGAAGCCAGAAGCAGCGATATAACGAGGAGGTATTTCCTCATCAAGTCAGTCCCATTTCAAATTTTCAATTACCAATTTGCAATTTCCAAATCTTCAATCTTCAATCTTCAATCTTAAATCCCCCGATCCCTCACTCCCTCAACCCCTCTCCTCGGATTCCACAACTGGGGCCGGCGGGGAATTAATTGCTCGGTCATCTCGGCAAGGCGGTCGGCCAGTCCATTGAACAATTGCTCTCGCTTGGTGAACGAGCTTCGATAAACCTTGCGGGCAATCCCGTATGCGGTCGCAAGCCAGGCCGGGATTATCGCTAAGATCGCCGCGCCCGGAAGGTGAAACGCCCCGAAGCCGATACTGAGGATGGGCCCCATGCCGCCCCCTCCAACTCCCCCGCCGATCCCGCCAAAGACCATACCGATGAGCGGGCCCAGATTCTCCCGGACGACGATCCGGGTCTGTCCTCCCCGCACCGTGACGGCCACCTCTACATCGCGCCGAATGTTTCCGCTCCTGGTCATGGTCCAGGAGAAGGACCAGCCCAGCTGACTCACCTGTCCCACATGCTGCAGTTCCCGGCGAATCTCCTCGACCAGGGTAGGGAACTCATCGGGAGGCAGCTCTCCTTCGACAATGCGCTCGACCATCAGGCTCGCCGGGGCGCCGATCAGCCCCCTCACAAAGGCTGGCGTAGTCGGCGCCTGGCTGGTGCGTCTCTCCAGCGACTTGGCCGCCGAGCGCACCACCGACGGCTCGATCCCGACCTCTCGCCCCAAGGACTCAATTCCGCCGATGGTCATTGCCCCCGACTGAGTCGGGCTCGAGGCCTCGAGCTCCGACGCGCGTCTTACGATCTCCTTCACCTCATCCTCGCGATACTTCCGCCGCACCGCCTGCTGCCCGCCCTGCAACTCTGCCATGAGCTCGGCCGGCGTTGGAGTCCGCTGATCATGGCGAATAGCCAACCCTCTCACCAGCGCCGCCTCGGTGGCAACACCGGCCTGGTCGAGTCGTGTTCGATGGGGCAGAGGCGCCTCGAGGAAACGGCCGGCCCGCACCGCGTCTTCCGTTGGCCACCGGCCCGGGATCTCGCCGGTCAGCATCTCGTAGATCACGACGGCCAGACTATAAACATCACTCCGTTCGTCCAGGTCGGTCATCCCCGCCGCCTGCTCCGGACTCATGTAGCCGGGTGTGCCGAGCGGGAATCCGGTGCGAGTGAGATTGGCGGCGCCGGCGGTGGAGAGAGCCTTGGCAATGCCGAAGTCGGCGACGATCGGGTGCCCTTGAGAAAAGAGGATGTTTTCCGGCTTGATGTCGCGGTGAAAAATCCCCTTGCGGTGTGCGTAGGAGAGTGCGTCCGCCACTGGTGTGGCGATCTCCAGTGCTTCCCCGCGCGGGAGACACCGGCGCTCCTCGAGCTGGCGACGCAGAGATCCGCCGTCAATGTACGGCATGACGTAATAGAGGAAGCCTGCCGCCTCTCCGCTGTCATGAAGAGCCAGGATGTGGGGATGGGTCAGTCGGGCGACGATCTGGATTTCTTTGAGGAACCGCTCGGCGCCGAGGGTGGCTGCCAGGTCGCGCCGGAGCACCTTCACCGCTACTTCGCGCTGGTGTTTGCGGTCGTCGGCCAGGTAGACCGTAGCCATACCGCCCCGGCCCAACATGTGGCGCAGGGTATACCGCTCGGCCAGCGCGGCTTCAAGGTCGTGTGGGGTGTCGGAGCTCACTCGGGTCAAATATATCGGTCGCCGGGCCGCCCGCTGCCGGGCGACCAGGCGGTGAGGATGACGGTTTTTCCGGGACTTCCACGCAATGGGGAGAAACCGTTCCCCCGTCGGAGGGCCCCATGCGTCAGTCCACTTCCCGTCGTCCCGCAAGCTTGGCCGCTTGTTCGCTTTACCTCAAGAGCAGTGTGGTTGGTCTACTAGTCCTCCTCGCGGCCTGTGGCAGTGGCACCGGTCCGAATGGGGGTGGAGGAGGGGGCGGCGGGGGAGGGGGCAGTGGTCCGATGAGTGCCACCATCGACGGGCAGGCCTGGGCAGCATCCCAAAATGGAGTCCTGGTCACCGGTTCCCAGCAAAACCCGGGATTCCTGACGATCACCGGTACCCAGATCACCGGACAAGACTACATCGCAGTTTCGCTGTATCTCGGATTCATCAGTGGGACCGGCACCTATCCTCTTGGAGTGAACCAGGGAACCACTCCGGGAGGAGGAGGATCGGTCCTTATCAAGAACGGCGCGACCCTGAACATATATGCCATTGATTTCACCGGAGATCGCGGCAGCGTGAATGTCACGACCCTGACCTCCACCCGAATCGCCGGCACGTTCACGTTCGTGGCTCCTCCATCGCTCGGTTCGGGGGCACCAGGGGTAAAGACCGTGACCAACGGAACCTTCGACGTCGCGCTGCCGGCCGCCTTCACGCTCCCGACCGGCGACAACACGGGCAATACCTTCACCGCCACGCTGAACGGCGCGGCTTGGACCGGGGCTACCGTTGTTGGGGTAGGTGACCTCGCGACCGGTTCCTTCTCGCTGGGTGGAAGCACCACGGACAACACGGTCGCCAATTCCACGGTCTCGATCAATCTGGTTACCTCGACGCCGGTGAGTGCGGGGAATACCTACGATCAAACCGGGGTGGCGCTTCACTTCGACGGCCAGGCGAACAACTGCTGCTGGGGTGGGGCGGGAGCGACGAGCTCGGTGACGATCACTTCCCTCACCGCGACAAGAGTGGCTGGCACCTTCTCGGCCAATCTTCCCGCGGTAGGCGGCAGTGCTACCGGTCCGATGGTGATTACCAACGGTGCATTCGACCTGCGGATTGCTCCGTGAGGGGTTCGGGGTGGAAGGGCGGGGCTAGGGGCTAGGGTTTGAGTCCCATCCGCCTTTCCACCTCTGCAAATCTGGGATCCTTTCTGAGTGGGTCGATGATTGGATCGAAGAAGTTCTCCGGCATCAACAGGTCCCGCTGATCAATCCCCTTGTTCAGCCAGGAGATGGCCTCAGTCTTATCGCCGAGGGCGGTGTAGCCGACCGCTAATGTCCACGGTGGGATGAACTCGCGCTTCGCCCGTTCCTCCAGGCCAGCGAGGTCCCTCCTGGCCGCAGTTGTATCGCCCTGTCCGGCGTGGACCCAGACTGTGCCAACCGCATTTGCCGCGTAGAACCCGCTGAGCTCCGTGCCCCGTTCAATGGCGGCGAGAGCCTTCTGGTAGTCCCGCTGGTGGAGAAAGACAAGCGACCGAACGAAATAAACGTGGCCGAAATTTGGATCCAGTTGGACCACCGAGTCGGTCTGGGTCTTGGCCTCATCGTCCAGGTGCTTCAGGTAATAGAGCCAGGCCAACTCGGTGCGGATGATGCGGGAGAGCGGATCCAGCTCCAGGCCACGCCGCATCTCCTTGAGTGACTCGTCCAGCCGGCCCCGGCCGGCCAGAAAGTCCCCGTACCAATGGTGTGCCGTGGGATAGTTCGGGTTTGCGGCTATCGCACGTTTGAACTCTGCCTCCGCCTCGATCCAATTCCACTCGTACAGCATCGTCCCATACGCCAGCGACGTGCGAGCCTCAGCCAGCGTGCTGTCCAGTGCGAGTGCTTTCAATGCCGCCGTCTTGGCACGCACCCATGCGTCTTTTGGTGATACTCCCGAGTACTGCGGCAGGAGCAGAGTTGCATCAGCCAGACCGGCATAGGCTCGCGCAAAGGCTGAATCCCTTCCCACGGCCTGCTGGAAGTACTGTGATGCCAGCAGCAACGTCCCACCGGTGCGCTGATTCCAGGCGAAGCGACCCTTCAGGTAGAGGTCATAGGCATCCAGGTCCGCGGTGGGTCGTTCCGCCAGGGCCGAGTCGGCATGATGTCCCAGTCTCACGCGAAGCGCCGCTACAATGGATCGCGCGATTTCTTCCTGGACCGCGAAGACGTCCGCCAGCTCGCGATCGTAGCTCTCCGACCAGAGCTCGTAGCCGTCCTTCGCACTCACCAATTGCGCGCTGACTCTGAGTCGGTTCCCGCTCTTCCGAACGCTGCCCTCGACTACCGTCGCAACGCCCAGCTTCCGGCCAACCTCACGAACGTCGGCATTCGCATCCTTGAATTGAAAGGAGGAGGTTCGGGCGGCGACCTTGAGTCCATCAATTCGGCTCAGTGCCGTGATCAATTCGTCGGTCAATCCGTCGCTGAAGTACTCCTGGTCCCTCTCTTGGCTCAGATCGGTGAATGGCAGGACCGCGGCGGACGGACTCGTGGGTCCTGGTGGGGTAGTGCCACCTCGATTCAGGTAAATGACAGCGGCGGCCACAGCGGTCAGGACGGTCAAGGCGGTCAAAATGAGCGGACGACGACCCGCCGTTGCAGTACTTTCTCGGTCCGCCCTGTCCGCCTTTCTCTCCAACGCCGTCGCGAATTCCGCCGCCGTCGCGAACCTGTCGACCGGCGCCCGAGCCAAGGCCCGGGTCACCACCCCCTCCACCCACAGGGGTACGTCCCGTACCGTGCGGATGTGAGGTAATGGCTCGGTCAATCGTTTGGCCAGAATCGCCTGAGGCGTGGGACCGGTATAGGGCGGCTCGCCGGCCAGCATCTCGTAGAGCACAGTGCCCAGGGCGTAGATGTCGCTGCGGGCATCCAGAGTCCGTTCTCCGGCGCTCTGTTCAGGACTCATGTACTGCGGAGTTCCGACGGCGAGACCCGTTTCAGTCAATCGGTCGGCAGGGCCTTCAGTACCGTCGGGGATTGCGGTCGCAACCCCGAAGTCGGCAACCTGCGCGTGATTGCCACTGAGCAGGATGTTCTCGGGCTTGATGTCCCGGTGAATGACTCCGTGCTGGTGAGCATAGTGCAAGGCGTCCGCCGCCTGGCTGGTAATCCGCAGAGCCTCGTCCAGCGTGAGTTGCCCATCACGCCGTAAGCGGTCGCGAAGGGTCTCGCCCTCGACGAAGGGCATGGTGTACCAGAGGAGTGCTCCGCCCTGGTCGCCCGCTCCACCTACCTCACCCGAATCGAGCACCGCGAGGATGTGAGGGTGTTGGAGGCGCGCCGAGAGCCGGATCTCACGGAGGAAACGCTCGGGACCTAGGAGGTGGGCCAGGTCCGGATGCAACAGCTTGAGTGCGACCGGCCTGTCGTGTTTCAGGTCCCAGGCGTAAAACACGGTGGCCATACCGCCACGACCAAGCTCCCGCTCGATCCGGTAGCGGTCCGCCAATGCCGACTGCAGACGGGCGAGGTTTGGGCTCAGCGTAGGTTTCTCAGAGGAGGTGGAGAAAAGGATAGCAGTACCTAGTACCTAGTACCTAGTACCTAGTTGACCGGGGCTGGAGGCTAGTAGCTAATGGACCTTCTTCCTCCAGGCACCCAACTCACGTACTGTAGATGCATGCGTCCACCGATCATCGGCCTCCACCACGTTACCGCCACCGTCGCGGAAGCGCAGGCGGATGTCGACTTCGCGAGCGGCGCCCTGGGTCTGAGACTGGTCAAGCGCACGGTCAACTTCGACAACCACAACGTCTACCACTTTTACTACGGAGACGAGACCGGCCGGCCGAGTACCCTCTGGACCACCTTCCCTTATAAAGGATGGGGAGTGCCGGTCGGAGTCCACGGCGCGGGGCAGATCGTCGCCACCTCGTTCTCGGTGCCGCGCGATGGGCTCGCCTTCTGGGAGGCGCGCCTGCGAGATGAGGGGGTTGTCCAGGAAGGTGCCGAGTCTCGTTTCGGCGACGAGGTCCTCGCCTTTCGCGATCCTTCAGGGCTCAAGATCGAGCTGATCACCGCCGATCGGGATGAACGGACACCGTGGACTCAAGGCGGGATCAAGCCCGACCGGGCCATTCGCGGCCTCCACAGCGTGACGCTTCTGATTCGCAATCCCGCGAAGACCGTCGAATTGATGACCGACCTGCTCGGCTTCGAGCAGATGAACGAGGATGCAGGACGTATTCGGATGGGGATAAACGGGTCGGGAGCGGGCAGATCAATCGATATCGTCACCGCTCCCGATGCTCCCGCGGCCGCGAATGGCCTCGGCACTGTGCATCACGTCGCACTCGCCATTGCCGATCCGGACCAGCAGCTCCAGATGCGCGAAGAAATCATTCGACGAGGCTTGCAGGTCACCGAGGTGCGCGATCGGTGCTACTTCACATCGATCTATTTCCGAGAGCCGGGCGGAGTCCTGTTCGAGGTAGCCACGGTGGGTCCAGGCTTCACTGTCGACGAAGAACCTCGCCGCCTTGGGGAGAGCCTCAAATTACCGCCCTGGGAGGAACCCAATCGCTCGGCGATCGAGTCACGACTCCCGCCGATTACGGTGCCGACGTCCTAGCATCCCGCTCTTGCCCTCCCCCAAATCGTGCGGGATATTCTCCTCGCCCCAACTATTCCCACTTCCGTATCGGGCCGAGGGTGGCGCCGCTCTTTCCCAGTCCTCCCTTAGGCCGACCCTTACCCGAGGTGCGCGATGGCCCAGGAACCGATGGACCGGGAGGAGCAGATCCGGCAGGATGTCCGCGACCTCCACAAGCTCGGCTATGCCCAGCAACTGTTCCGGGAAATGGGAGGATTCTCCAACTTCGCGATCTCGTTCTCCATCATTTCGATTCTGACCGGAGCCATTCTGCTCTTTGGCTACGGTCTCAAGTTCGCAGGTCCCATTATCAATACGATCGGCTGGCCAGTGGTGAGCCTCTTCACGCTCTGCGTCGCCGCATCGATGGCGGAGCTGGCGTCGGCGTATCCTACGGCGGGCGGACTCTACTTCTGGGCCTACCGGCTGGGCGGCAGGGGCTGGGCGTGGATTACCGCCTGGCTCAACATGATCGGACAGATCACGATCACTGCGGGCATCAACGTCGCCGCATCGATCTATATCATCGGCGCCTTCACCCGGATCCTCAACGTGCCGGCCGATGCCGCAATCCCGGTCTTCGGTTCTCCAACCAATTGGTATTTCCAGCTGTTCGTGATGGTGTTGATCATGATTCCCCAGGTGCTCATCAATGTCCTCGGGATCCGGCTCACTGCGAAGCTCAACGATTTCAGCGTGTGGTGGCACATCATCGGCGTCGCGGTGATCTTCGTCCTGCTGGTGTTCATGGGGCAGCACCACAACAGTCTCGAGTTCATGTTCTCCAGCTCTACCTCGGTAAGTCCCCTGGACGCCTCGTCGGCCGATTTGGGGAGCGGGACGGCGGTACCAGCGCTGGTGTTCGGCAACTTCAAGTATGCCTCTCCCCTCTTTGCCTTCATTCCGGGCCTGGCCGATCTCTACAAGGCCGCTCCTTTCGTCCTCTGTTTCCTGCTGGCCACCTTGCAGGCCCAGTGGACGTACACCGGCTACGATGCCTCCGCGCATGTCGCAGAAGAGACCGTCATGGCGCGGCTCAACTCGGCCTGGGGCGTGTTCCTTTCGGTCGCGGTTTCCGCAGTGGTCGGCTACGTCATGCTGCTCGTGCTCACCTGGTCGATTCCGGAGGGGAAGGTCGCGGAGACCGCCGCCGACGCCTACCCGGTGCTCTACATCGTGTACAACAATCTGTCGACCTTCTTCGCCAATGTGGTCGCCGTCATCATCGGTGTGGCCATGTGGCTGTGCGGCCTCGCCTCGATCACGTCCATGGGCCGGATGTGGTACGCCTTCGCGCGAGACGACGGGATGCCGGGTTCGGCGCGGATCAAGATGGTGAGCCCCAAGTACCGCACCCCGGTGTGGTCGATCGTGATCACGAGCCTTCTGGCCGTCCTGATCTGTGTCTACGCGTCTGCCTTTTACGTGGTGACCTCGATCAGCACCATCACGCTCTATCTGGCCTACATGTTCCCGATCTACCTGAACTGGCGGAATAAGCGCCGCGGCCAGGGGGAGTTCGCCACGGCGGAGACCGCCCCCTGGAGTCTGGGCAAGTGGGGGCCGGTGCTCAATCTCATCGCGATCGTCTGGGTATTGATCATCACCGTGATTTTCAGCCTCCCGCCCAACGAGTTGGTGCTATGGACCATGCTGGGTCTGTGCGTCGTTCTGGGGCTGTATTGGCAGCTGTCGGCCAAGAAGCGGTTCCTCGGGCCGAGCAAGGCCGATGAAGATGCGCTGCGCCGGATCGAAGCCGCACTGGTCCCGGCCCAGTAGCTGTGACGGCTCTACCTCTGGTGATTGGCGACCGGCGTCCCAAAGGCGCCGGTACCATCACTGTGCTCGAGCCCGCCAAGGGCAAGCCGATGGCCGAAGTGGCATCGGCCGGCCCCGATGAGCTGGACCAGGCGGTCGCCTCGGCGAAGAAGGCCTTTCCCGAATGGTCGGGCCGGACGGCGGTCAGCCGGGCCGACGTGCTCTTCCGTTTTTCAGATCTGGTGCGGACTCACGCCGAGGAATTGGCGGTGCTTGAGGCCCGCAATGTGGGGAAGCCGATCGGCGACGCGCGGTGGGAGGCGAACCATGTCGCCGACACTTTGCGGTATTACGCGGGTGCGGCGGACAAGTTCTTCGGCGAAACGATCCAGGTTGCCAAGACCGGACTGGATCTCACGCTGCGCCAGCCCCTCGGCGTGGTCGGGTTGATCGTTCCGTGGAACTTCCCGATGGTGATCGCGACCTGGAAAATCGGGCCCGCGCTCGCCAGTGGAAATACGGTCGTCCTCAAGCCCGCGAGTCTCACTCCGCTCAGCGCCATTCGCCTCGGAGAGCTGGGACTCGAAGCCGGCCTCCCGCCCGGAGTGCTCAACGTCGTTCCGGGACCCGGCGCTCGCATCGGCCAGCAGATGGCCGGTCACCCTGACATCGCCAAGATCGCATTCACCGGGGAAACCGAGACCGGCCGGCGTATCATGGCCACAGCCGCGGAGACGATCAAGCGAGTCTCATTGGAGCTGGGTGGCAAGTCACCCAACATCATCTTCGCGGATGTGGACCTGGAAACGGCGGCGAAGCACGCCTGCTCCTCGGTGTTCGCCAATGCCGGGCAGGACTGCTGCGCCCGGGCCAGGGTGATCGTCGAGAAGAGGGCATATCCCGCGCTGGTCGAAGCAATGGCGTCGGTCGCAAAGGCGATGCGGGTCGGCGATCCGCTGGACGAGCAGACCGAGATGGGACCGCTCGTCTCCGCAAGCCAGCGGGAGCGGACCGAGAGTTACGTGGCGTTGGGTCGTCAGGAAGGAGCCCGCTATGTCTGTGGTGGCGAGCGCCCAGCGGGCGACGGGTTCTACCTCCGCCCTGCGATTTTTGCGGATGCCAAGCCCGGCATGCGAATCGTTGACGAAGAAATTTTCGGGCCGATGGTCGTGGTCATCCCGTTCGAGACCGAAGCCGAGGCGATCGCTATCGCCAACGACACGATCTACGGGCTCTCAGGGTCGTTGTGGACCAATGATCTGAAGCGTGGGTTACGGGTGGCAAAGGCGGTTCAGACCGGCGTCATCTCGGTGAATTCCTCCTCCAGCGTACACCTGCAGGCCCCCTTCGGCGGCTTCAAGCAGTCGGGCCTGGGCCGGGAATTGGGGATGCACGCGCTGGAGCATTATACGGAGTTGAAGAACATTTATTTCGAGACGAGTTAGTTCGAGTCCCCAGTTCCGAGTTTCACCGCATTCGAAAACTTGGAACTCGGAACTCGGAACTCGGAACTTGATTTCGAATTCGACTGAATCCTGGAGTCCTTCGTGAAGACGATCCCGATCACCAAACTCGAGCAGATGGCCAAGGCCGGAACGGTGGACACCGTGCTCACCGCGTTTCCCGACCAGCAAGGAAGACTGGCCGGGAAGCGGTACACCGCCCGGACCTTTCTGGATCAGGCTCGCCACGGCTGGGAAGGCTGCGATTATCTGCTGGGGTGCGATCTGGAGAATGAGCCGTTGTCGGGGTACGACTCGTTCTCCTGGGAGTTGGGTTACGGCGACTTCATGGTCCGGCCGAGATGCTGGTAAAGCCGCAACTGGCGGGTGGTGGCGGAGATGACGCCGAGATCGTAACCTTTTTCGATTGAGTGCTGCCAGAGCAG
>DATIOP010000277.1:0-17003 GCA_035472975.1 Gemmatimonadales bacterium | reverse complement strand
GATGTCACCCTCCTGCTGGCCGACTACAGCTTCCGCTTGAGCGGCCCGGTTCGGGCTGGGCATCAGGTGATCGCTGTCGAAAACACCGGGCCACAAGAGCACGAGGTCGTCATCGCCAGGATCGAGGACGGCAAGACTCTCGAGGATCTGCTCGGTTGGGTCGAGACCATGAGCGGGCCGCCTCCGGGAAGTTTCCTCGGTGGAGTGGTTGGCCTCACCTCTGGCGGCAAGTCGTACATCGATGCGCACCTGATCGCCGGCAACTACGCGCTGATCTGCTTCGTGCCTGATGCGAAGGACGGCAAGCCGCACCTGATGCACGGCATGGTCACTCAGTTCAAAGTGGATCCTGCGTGAAGCTCATCACCGGCTCGCACGCCGAGATTTTCCGCCGGCTGGCGCGGGTTCCGGTTCACGAACAGCAGACTTGGAAAGGCAGGGCTGGATGAAGACGATCAGGAAGATCGCCCTCACGGTATGGACAACGGCGGCGCTCGCCTGTGGGGGAAATGACGGCAGCGACGGGAGCGGACCGAACGATCAACCCACTCCGCAGACGGACGTGCCGGCGGCATTGCAGGGTGCCTGGTATCACGGTGAAGTGTCGCCCTCCAACTTCTACGACCCGACCACGGGCCACTGGGACGGATCATACGGCGACGGATTGTTCTACAGTCTGACCGCCGACGGCCACTACTCCTTCGGCTACCGGCTCTACACCTCGGCTTACGGTTGCACCAACGTGGTGTTCTTCTGGAAAACCGGGACGGTATCGGTGGACCCCGCGACCCAGTCGTTCACGGTCTACCCGCACGAAGCGCGCATGAAGAGCGAAGACAATTGCCGGTCAGAGTGGAACTACGAGAAGGACATCGGGAAGGACCCAGAGACGATCTACTGGGAATTCGGGAAGGACGATTGGGGCGGTGACGCCCTGCTGTTGAAGTACGCCAATACCGACGCTTCGGCATTCTATCCCTGGAACATGGACTGAAAGGACGCGACCAATGGCGAGGATACGACAAGCAGTACTGGCAGGCGTCCTTCTGGCCGCTGCGTGCGGCGGCGGCGACAATGGCGGAACCAACCCGCCGCCGGGTGGCGGCAACCGGGAGTGGACCGTCATGGTGTACATGGCGGCCGACAACAGTCTCGCGGCGCAAGGCGTCTTCGACATGGACGAGATGGAGGCGGCCGGCGTCACGACGAGCGTTACCACTGTCGTGCAGGCCGAGTTCAGTCCGGACGTCATCGCACAGTACAACGGCTGCGATGCCTCATGCTTCAACCGCCCCAACTTCAACACTTTCCGTTATGAGATCACGGGGCAGGGCACCGATGTAAACGGGCCCAACGGCGCGGCGACGGATATCGGGAACGTTGACATGACGAACCCCACCACGCTGAAGAACTTCATCGATTACGCGAAGGCGACCTATCCGGCGAACCACTATCTCCTGGTCTTGTGGAATCACGGTGGCGGTTACACCGGCCTGATCCAGGACCAGACGTCATCGGGCAGTGGCCTCATGTCGGTGGACGAGCTCAAGACCGCCCTCACCGGCAGCGGGATCGACGTGCTCGACTTCGACATGTGTCTCATGGCGGGTTACGAGACCCTGGTGAAGGTGGGTGACCTGGTGAGCCAGGTGGTATTCTCGGAAGAGGTCGTCCCCGGAGCCGGAAATCCGTATACCTCGATCATCGACGGACTTCAGGCCGATCCCACGATGACTCCGCGCGAGGTGTCACAACTCATCGTGGACCGGTTCGATGCCTCCTATCAGGGGGACAAGGCCTCTACCACAATCTCGGCCTATGACATGGCCCAGCTCCAGACCTTTCTCTCGGCTGTGAACGACGTGGGAACGGAACTCTCGGCCGGGCTCCCCGCAGTCGGGACCGAGGTAAGTCAGGCCGCTGCGGCGAGCCAGAAGTACACCATTCCGGAGCTCACCGACATCGGGAGTTTGGTCGATCATCTGACTCCGCTGGTGGCAGGCCAGACCCAGTTGCTCAATAAGCTTGCGGCACTCAAGACTGCGGCGACCGCTCCCGCTTTCAGGATCGCCAGCAAGGCTCGCAACGGCGTCGGTGGCCAGGGTGAGCCGGACGTCAGCGGATCTACGGGCATCAATATCGTGCTGCCCAGCGGCCTTGACCCGGATGTTTTCAACGCAACCGGCTCGAGAAGTCTCGCGGCCTACCATGCGGCGTATAATGGATTGGCGTGGGAATCCTTCCTCTCCTCGTACGTAAATGGCGGGGGCCAGGGCACGACCGCGACCTTCGACCAGGGCGATGGAACCCAGTTCGAGGCCTATGTGGTCTGGGACAACAACGCCATCGCGGCGGGAGCGGACCTCGACTTCTGGGTGCTGGAGCCGGACGGAAATCTCTACATTCCGTACCTCGGGAGTGTGTCGCCCAACGGGACCTTCTCCAGTGACTCGCGTGATGCGGGAGTCAATTTCGAGGGATATCTCACTAACCGGTACGTGCAGGTTGGCGACTACAAGGTCTACGCCCACCTTTGGACGGATCCGCAGGACTTCGAGCCGGCGTTCGATCTTGCCTATCGGTACGATCAGACGGCTGATTTCAGCCTGTTCTACAACCCGAACTTCCCCCAGCTTTCGATGATCGCTCCCGTAGAGGACGATCCGAGTCCGACTCTGGGCGAAGCCGAAGCGGGCGACTACACGAATGTGAAATACGTCGGGTTCCAGCGGTTTCCCGCGCCGCCGCCGCCCATGGGAGTAGCGCGTGGCTTCTCTCGTCTTCCCAGCACCAACCATCACGACCTCACCGCCGCGCAGGTGGCGACGATCAGGAAGTTGCGGGCTACAAGGGCAGAAGAGCCGACGCAGGGCACCCAGCGTCCGTCGACCCCGCTCGGCCCCTGGCAGCTTACCTTCCCGACCAGGCGAGGTGCGCAATGAAGCCGGTACTACTGGGCCTTACACTGATCATCGTGGGTGCTTGCCGTTCGGGGAACGGAGGCGGCGCTCAAACGCCCGCTCCGGGGCCACCGACCACCGCCACAGTTCACGAATTGCTGGCGAGCAATGCGCTGGTGGGACGGATGGTTGAAGTCACCGGTCGCTGCCTGGGATATTCGTCGCCCACAGTCGCGCAGGGGTCGCCGCCCGTCACGAAGAGCGATTGGCAACTGGAAGATGGCGGCGAGGCGATCTGGGTCACCGGCCCGATGCCTGATGGCTGCACCGCGACGGAGCCGGCGGCAGAGCCGGGCACGATTCAGGCGACGGTCGCTCAGGACGAGCTGCCCGATCTCGGCGGGTACGGCAAGACACAGCGGCGGTACCTCGTTCGGAAGTAGCAGGGAGGCCTGAAAACGAAACCCTCCGGAGATTTTCGCCGGAGGGTTTTCGATTTAGCGGGGAAGGCGAGAGCTAGTTCACTTCCCGTTGTTTCCGCTTTGATACCTCATCCAGGAAGCGGCGCTCTTCCGGGGTCAAGCTCGCGATGCCCTTGGCGCTGATCTTGTCCAGCACGCGATCCATTTCAGCCGCAACCGGATCGGATCCCGGGCGGGGGACCTGGCGAATCGGCGCGGCTCCTCTGGACTCCGAGTCTCGGGAAGCAGTCTGTACCATGACGACTCGCTCGACCTGCCGGGGCTGGGGACCCGGACGACGCTGCCGGAGCGCAGCCAGCCGGAAGTAGAGCCATCCGAACAGCAGGCCGCCCAAGTGGGCTTCGTGAGCGATGCCATCCGTCGTGACCCTCGCGAGCACGAGGTCAATCAGCGCCAGCACGATGATCAGGGTCCGGGCCTTGATGGGAATCGGAATCGGAAAGACCATCACATCGGCATCGGGCCAGTAGGCCGCGAACGCCAGCGCCACACCCATTACTGCACCCGAGGCGCCAATGAACGGGACCAGCGGGGTCAACTGATTGAGGCCGAGGGCGAACACCGCTGCGCCCACGCCGCAATAGAGATAGAAGAGGAAGAACTGCCGAGACCCCATCCGGGCCTCGACCGCAGTGCCGAAGAGGTAGAGGACCAACATGTTCGCGGCCAGGTGCAGCAGGCCCGCGTGGACGAACATGTAGGTGAAAGGAGTCCACGGGGCCCGGAGTCCGCGAGCCGGATCCAGCCTGAGTGTCGCGACTACGGCGTCGGAAGTGAAAAGCGTGGCCAGCAGCAGTTGCACGACTACACACGCCGCGATGAGTCGAGCCACCACGGGGGTTGGTCTGGGCAGGGAAGGGTTGCTGAGGGTCATTGCTCTTAACTACTTAAACCCGATGAGGTTACCTTTTGTTCCGGCGGAAAGCCCGCTCGTGCCGCGCGACAGATCCTCTCACAGAGGTCCGCAAACTCAATGCCCGCTGCCTTCGCCGCTTTGGGGAAGAGGCTGGCCGAGGTGAGACCCGGAAGGGTGTTGACCTCTAAACAGAACAATCCCCCATTCGGTGTCAAGCGAAAATCGACTCGGGAGTAGCCTCCCAACTTGAGGACGCGGTGTGAGATGACGCTCAGCCGACCGGACTCCGCTGCGACCGATTCGGAAACGTCGGCGGGGAAAATTTCCTCGGACATTCCCTGGGTGTACTTGCACTCGTAGTCGAAGATCTCGTGCTTGGGAATGATTTCCCCCACCGGCAGGGCCTGGCCCTCGAGAATGCCGACAGTCAGCTCCCGCCCCGGAACGAATTGTTCGATCATCACCTCATCATCGAACTCACTCGCGTACCAAACCGCTGCTTCCAAATCTTCCGGCCGTTTCACCACCGTCAATCCTACGGTAGACCCTTGTTTCGAAGGTTTTACAACCACCGGCCACCCGAGTTCCTTGGTCACGTCTCCCGCGGAAACCGGAGCCATCAGCCAGGGAGCGGTCGGCACGCCCGCGTCTCGGAATAGCCGTTTGGAGACGTCCTTATCCATGGCCAGCGCACTGCCCAGCGAGCGGCTCCCGGTGTAAGGCACCCCAATGGTGTCGAGCAGGGCCTGAATCGTTCCGTCTTCCCCTCGCCCTCCGTGCAGGGCGAGGAACAGCACGTCGGCCTCCTGGACTTCCCGCAGGGCACCCAGTCCTGATAGAAGGAACGCTCGTTCCCGGGCGACCAGTTCCCGAGTCGATGGAGGGGCGATGCCGACGCTCCCCTTAAGCACCCCGCGCTCTTCCTCCGGGGAGAGCACTCCGGTCACCGTGTCTACCACTGCGACCTGATGCCCCCGCTCGCGCAGCCCGCCCACGATCTGCACCGCGCTGGCGAAGGCGACGTCCCGCTCCTCGGAGGAGCCGCCGGTGAGGACGGTAATTTTCACGGATGAGCCGCGGATGAACGCGGATCAGGCGGAATCTGCTTTCTTGAGTTCGTGAAGGCCATTCTCTTGAACTCCGCTCTTGGTCCGAAGTTGAGCAGGAGGCCGACTTCAATCTCGGTCGCCCTAAGTGCATTCAGTAGTTGGGCAACGTGGGAGGCTTCAAGCACTCGGGCAGCCTTTAGCTCTACAATAACCCGATCCTCCACCACAAGGTCGGCTCGAAACTTTCCGACTCGTTGATGTTGAAACCAGACTTGCAACTCGGCTTGCCGACTCACTCGGAGTCCCGATCTCTCGAGTGCAATCGTCAACGCAGACTCGTAGACCGACTCAAGGAACCCATAACCCAGCTCGTTGTAGACCAGATAGAAGGCCGAAAGGATTTCTCCGGTCAGTTCTTCGTGTGCCAAGCCGGTGCGGGAGTGGCGGGTCATCCGATCGACCTTGGTGGTTTTGCCCATACGGTGCCGCAACAATTCACCGAGATTAAAACCACTCCACCGCGCTCCGAGGCATAAATCCGCGTTCATCCGCGGCTCCTTCTGGGCTGTTTCCTACCGCGTCCCGATCAACTGCTGCAAGACATCGTAACGGCTCACGATCCCGATCAGTTTCCCATCCTTCTGCACCAAAGCAGCTGGGCTCTCCCGAGTCAGCAGCGGAGCCAGACGGTCGGTGGAGAGCTGGGCATCCACCACCGGGAACGGCGGCTCCATCGCCTCCCGCACCGGTCGATCCAGCAGAGACGGCTGGGCCAGGGCCTGCGTCATGAGCGAGCTCTCCACCAGTCCTCCGATGCACTTACCGTCCTCGACGACGGGGATCTGGCTCACTTCCCAGGTGCTCATGAGGTTGAGTGCCTGGCGAACTGCGGCCGCCGGTGCAAGGCTCACGAGGGCGGGCGCATTGCCATGCCGCCGAGCCAGCAGCTCCTCGACAGTGACTCGGGGGACCTCGAGCAGCTGGTTCTCCTGCATCCACTCGTCGTTGAACACCTTGGAGAGATAGCGTTCTCCGGTGTCGCAGAGCAGGGTGACTACGACGGCTTCCGGATCATCCAGTTCGCGGGCTATCTCGAGAGCGACAGCAACATTCAAACCGGATGATCCGCCAGTCAGGAGCCCCTCTTCCCGGGCGAGTCGCCGCGCCATGGCCATCGACGTTCGGTCCGGTACCTGACGAAACTCGTCTACTACGTCGAACCAGAGGGTCGTGGGAATCTTGTCTCCCCCGATCCCCTCCACCTTGTATGGGTGTCCCTCGCCCATGGCGTGGGTTTTCGAATAGCCGGTGTACAGTGAACCCTGGGGATCCCCCGCGATCACCCGAATCTTCGGGTTCTTCTCCTTTAGAAACTTCCCGGCCCCGCTCACCGTGCCGCCCGTCCCCGGCGCCGCAACGAAGTGGGTGATCCGTCCTTCGGTCTGGGCCCAGATTTCCGGGCCGGTGGTCCGGTAGTGGGCCTCGGGATTCACCTGATTGTAGAACTGGTTGGCCAGAATCGCCCCGGGAGTCTCGGCGACGATCTGCTTGGCCTTCATCACATAGTTGTCCGGGTGATCGGGCGGGACGGCTGTCGGGGTTATCACCACCTCGGCGCCGTAGGCCTTTAGCAGCCGCACCTTTTCCTGCGACATCTTGTCTGGCATCGTGAAGATGCAGCGGTAGCCCTTGAGTGCTGCCGCGATCGCGAGTCCGACGCCGGTATTGCCCGATGTTCCTTCCACGATAGTCCCGCCGGGTTTCAGCTCTCCCTTCCGCTCCGCGTCTTCGATGATCGCTAGACCAATCCGATCCTTGACCGAACCTCCCGGGTTGGCGTATTCCGCCTTGCCGTAGATCGGGGTGCGAATGCCACTCCCGATCCGCGCCAGCTTGATGAGCGGGGTCCATCCAATGGTCTCGAGCACTGAGTCGTAGGCTCGGAGATGTGGCGGTGTCACGGCGTCAGCCCTCCGGATTCCGGATGTCGGAAATGTACCGGTTGCAGAAAGAGCGTGGCCACGGGTTCCCCATTCCTGAGCGCGGGTGCGAAGCGAAAATTCGGCGAGGCACGAACGGCGGCCGAATCCAGCAAGGGGTAACCGCTCGATTCGGCAATCCTGGTGGATTCGGGGACCACGGTGCCTGCGGTATCCACGAACATGCGAAGGATCACCTTCCCCTCAATCCTCTGTGCGAACAGCGCCGGAGGGTATTCCACCGGCGACTCGGGGCTTACCATCACCGGCGGCTCGTCCCCGCTCACGACCGGAGTCTGATCGGGAAGTTTCACCGTTCCGTTATCGGGTTTGGAACAGGCCACCGCCAGACAGGCGGCGGCCACCCATTGAACAGTTCGTCTCGTCATGGCCGGAATCCAAAGGCGAGTAAGGCCGCGACTCCGGCGGCGGTGATGAGAAGCCACATGACCATGCTCTTGGCCACTTTCAGCAGGAAGAACATCATGGCCGCGGCTCCGAAAGCCAACGCGGCGTGCAGTGCCGCCGTCTTGGGGGTGTTGCCCTGGCTGAAGGAGGCGCCCCCGGCGATTGCCCCGAAGGTCGCGGCCATCATGAGGATCCTTCCGATCTTGATTACGATCGCCACCAGCACGATGAGGGCGACGGCGCTCAGGACCGTGGGCCCGGGTAAATGGGCGAGCAACTCCCCGGGGCCTGTCATGCCTATCCGTCGCCGCTGCGGCGCTTGAGATCGGCCAGGCGGTTGAGAGCCTCGAGCGGCGTGAGCCGGTCGAGGTCGATACCGCGCAACTCTTCCATCACCGGATGCTCTCGCGCGGGTTCGGCGAAGAGGGGCAGCTGACCGGGATCCGCGGGAGGAGCGGGCGCTCCCGGCACCACGCGATGCTTGCTCTCGAGAGTGCGGAGCAACTCCTTGGCCCGATGGACGACTCCGCCGGGCAAGCCGGCGAGCTGGGCCACGTGAATTCCGTAGGAGCGGTCGGTCCCACCCGGTTCCAGATGATAGAGAAAGATCACCCGGTCCCCCGATTCCTTTACCGCCACGTTGAGATTCCTCGCGTGGGCCAGTTCCTCGGGAAGTTGCATCAGCTCGTGGTAGTGGGTCGCGAACATCGTGCGGCAGCCGACCGTGTCGTGGAGGTATTCGGTCACCGCCCACGCTATGGCGACGCCATCGTACGTCGAGGTCCCACGACCGATCTCATCCAGCAACACCAGACTCCGTTCGGTCGCGCTATGGAGGATGGCGCTGGTCTCGCTCATTTCGACCATGAAGGTGGACTGTCCGCGGGCCAGGTTGTCGCTCGCGCCGACTCTGGTAAAGAGCCGGTCCGCGACCCCGATCTCCCCAGACGACGCCGGCACGAACGAGCCGAGCTGGGCCATTACTACCGAGAGGCCGATTTGCCGGAGGATGGTGGACTTACCGGCCATGTTGGGTCCCGTGACCAGCAGCACCCGTTCCGCCGGCTCGAACCGCACATCGTTGGGAATGAAGGATTCCCGCGGCATCAACCGCTCGATCACCGGATGACGGCAGGCTCGGAGCGAGAGATTCAGGCCGTCGTGCACCTCGGGACGGACATAGCGGTTGCCGACGGCAACCTCCGCCAAGGCGGCCCACGCGTCGAGATGGGCCAGCACTTTGGCAGTCCGATGGACCCGCTGGGCGGCCGAGCCAATCCGGTCGCGCAAGGCGGCGAACAGCTCCGCTTCTCGCTCGGCGATTTTTTCCTCGGCGCCCAGGACTTTGGCTTCGTAGTCCTTGAGCTCCGGTGTCACGTAGCGCTCGGCGCCAGAGAGTGTCTGTCGGCGCTCGTAGTCGTTGGGGACCCGGGCGGCATGCGCATTGGTGATTTCGAGGAAATACCCGAAGACCTTGTTGTACCCAACCTTGAGCGAGGGAATTCCGGTGCGCTCCCGCTCCCGTTGTTGCAGCGTTGCGATGTACTGCTTCCCCCCGTCCCGCAACTGGCGCAGCTCATCGAGACTCGAGTCGAATCCCGGGCGGATCACATTGCCATCGGCCAGTGAGACCGGTGGCCGTTCGGAGAGTCCGGCCTGAAGTTCCTTCGCCAAGTCTCCCAGGAGATCGAACGAATCGACCAGCGTGCCCAGCTCTGCGCTGCGGTCTCTGTCGGCCAGACCGGTGAGGGCCTCCAGCGCGTCGGGCAGCCGCAGGAATGAATCGCGCAGGGCGCCCATCTCTCGCGGCGTGGCGCGGCCGGCAGCGGCTCGGGCCGAAAGGCGTTCCACGTCGCGCACGCCGTCCAGCGCTTCACGAACTCTCGCCCTCCCGCGGTGATCGTTCACCGCGACTTCTACCGCATCCAGTCTCGCGTTGATGGCGACCGGATCCGCCAGTGGCGACAGGACCCATTGGCGGAGGAGCCGGGCGCCCATCGGCGTCATCGTCACGTCGAGCGCCTCGAGCAGCGTGACACCGCGCGCACCGGCGCGGAGCGGTTCGACCAGCTCGAGGTTCCGACGGGTCATCTCGTCGATCCAGAGGTAGCGCGCGGAGCGGCGGATCGAGGGACGATCGAGGTGCCGCAGTCCGGCGGGCCGGAGCTCTCCGATGTAACGCAACAGCGCGCCGGCCGCGCCGAGTGCTGGTGCGTCATCGGGACCGACGCCAAGTCCGTCCAACCCCTTCAACTCGAAGCGCCGCGCCAGCTCTTCCCGTGCAAGCTCAGGGTCGAATTCCCAGCGTTCCCTTTGCGTGGGCAGGATCCCGTCTCCCAGAGTCAGCTCCCAGTCGCCGGGGAGGACCACTTCGCTGGGCGCAATCCGGTCGAGGGTATCTCTTAGCGAATCGGATTGGACTGTTTCCAGCAGGAATTCGCCAGTGCTGAGATCGATCGCCGCGATACCGACCGACCGGCCGGATCCGGCCTGACCACTTACCGAGGCGAGATAGTTGTTGCGGCTTCCGGGCAGGGTGCTTTCATCGAGAATGGCTCCGGGCGTCACCGTCTCGACCACTTCCCGCCGGACGATTCCCTTCGCCAGTTTCGGGTCTTCGACCTGTTCACAGATCGCGACCCGGTGTCCGGCCGCGATTAACTGCCGGAGATAATCCGCCGCCGCCTTGACCGGTACGCCGGCGAGGGGGACTCCGTCACCCCGCGAGGTGAGGGTGATACTCAGTATTCGGGAGGCCAGATGGGCGTCTTCGAAAAACATCTCGTAGAAGTCGCCCATGCGGAAAAACAGTATCGCGTTCCGGTGGCGGGACTTGATCTCGCGATACTGCTGCATCAATGGACTGCCGGCGGCATCCGCCACGCGTTCTGTCACTGCTCCTTCACCACGAATGGGGAGCCGCCAACCGCTCCGCGCACTTTCGGTATGGCCGCCAGAGCCTTATCGCGATCGGGGTACGGCCCGGCT
Source organism: Gemmatimonadales bacterium (assembly GCA_035472975.1). Lineage (GTDB taxonomy): Bacteria > Gemmatimonadota > Gemmatimonadetes > Gemmatimonadales > GWC2-71-9 > DATBGE01. The sequence goes on along the minus strand of DATIOP010000277.1, from coordinate 6,341 downwards.
CTCACCTTGAGAAGATTCCCGTCTTTCACCGCGTAACCTTTCAGGCCCGCGGCCTTGAGTGAGGCAAGCAATTTGTCGGCTGCGGCCTGAGTAGTAACGGCGCCGACCTGAAGGCCATATCCCTCCCGCGATGCCTTTGCGGGCGGAGGCGGCTTGGCGGTATCGGCCGCCGCCTGGGTGCTCTCGGGCGGGACTCCGCCGGCGCAGCGCCCGTTGTAAAACTCGAGCTGGTTCTTGAGTTCGACGTCGCTGCCTGCTGCGGCAAGGCCGGTCGCTACCCAGCGACACCCGTCAGCCGGTTTCCGGGTCTCGAACGCCGCCCGCGCCGCCCAGACTGCCGCGGTAGGAATCAGCGGGCTCTGGGGATAGTCGGTCGCCACCTTCTCCATCTGTCGAAGCGTCCCCTGCGGATTCCCTCCGGCGTAATCCAGCATGCCGAGCCGAACGAGTGCGTCGTCGGCCCAGTCGGAGTAGGTGTATTCGACCGCGACGCGAGTGTATTGCCGCCTCATCTCATCTACGCTGCGGGACACGAGGCCGAGGGTATACAGCGTCTGGGGGTAGAGACTGTCGGCCGCCGTGAGCTGGTTGAGTACGCGATTGACCGAAGCGCGAGCGGAATCTCCCATACCCTCCTGGGCCAGTCTCACTGCTTCGACAAGCCGCGGGTCAGTTTGGGCGCTGAGCCGGCTCGTCAGCGCAAGCGAGAGAAACAGGATGGTGCAGGCCACGTGGTTGAACAGTTGGTGCCGCCGGTGGGCAAGGATCATTCGTCAGACTCCCGCGGGTTCGTTTCGGGTGGAGCCTCGGGTTCCCTTCACCAACCGTCCTGCTTTTCCTCCGCTCAGCTGCAGGACCAATCCGGTCAACACTCCACCTTCGTCCGATACGCGACTGTCCTTGAGGGCCCGGTCGGCAGCAAGGGCTGCTGCGATCGCCGCGTTGAGCCGATCCGCCGGCCATGCTTCGGCCCAGCGACTCCAATTACGCGCTTCTTCTGTCCACTTCCCCAGTCCGAAGAGTCTCAGCTGCTTGATCGCACCGAACACGACCCGTTCGAGTGCATTTCCCCGCAGTTTCCGGTCGTAATGGCTCCGTGCGATCGAGAGACCCAGCAGCGAGGCGCCGAGCAATGTGACCAGTTTGACCCCCGACATGCCGGACTGATTCAGCACCGGTTGTAATACGCGAATCGCGCGAGGAGCATCGTCGCTCAGCACCGCGTCACGCCAATCGAGGGCGGTTTCACCGTGGCGCACTCCGACTAGCTCACCCACTCGCTCAGCCGTCAGTGGCTCGGCGGTCTCCGGCAGGGACGCGAGCTTTTCCAACTCGCTGCGCAACGCACCGAGGTCGTTGTTGCACGCGGCCGCGAGATGCTCCGCCGCCCCTGGTTCGAGGCGAACCTTGAGCCCTTCGGCCCGATATGTCACCCACCGGACCACGCGTTCGGGTGGCAGCGGCTCGAAGTTTACCGCGTACGTCCGCGCGACCAGCTCGCCATCCGGCTCCCACTCCTTAAGCTTGTCTTCGCTGGGAGCGTTTTCCACCAGGATGACTACGGTCTCTGATGCGGGGTTCTCAAGATACTTGAGGAGAACCGGACGCGGGGTGGTCTTCCGTTTCCAGGCCTCGGTGTCGCGCAACACGAGTACCCGCCGTGCCCCGAACATCGGCATCGCGTTGAGCGCGCTATGCAGGTCGTCGGGGTCCAGACCCGCCGCCGACCTCTGCTCCAGACCGAGGGACCGGTCCGCCGCGGGTATTGCGAGATCGAGAATGGTCTGGAGAGCCTCTTCCCGGAGCACTACCTCAGTTCCGCAGAGATAGTAGACCGGCGACAACTCGCTCCGGGAAAGGGCCCGGAGCAGATCATCGGTGGTATGGCGTGGCATGCCCGAATTTTAGGGGTGAAGACGGGGGACAAGCTAGGCGGAAACTGCCGCTTCTTTTCTAATTCCTAAGGTGCCCTCCGAAAGGCCACGAATGGAATTCCAGGAATCATCTGGGGACGGGCGAGCACCGCCGGTTTTTCGGCGGCAGACACAGGGGGCACGTCGGTAGACTGCCGAATGGTAAAGACCACTAGGGTTGCTAATACAAGCGCGGCCGCGGTGGCGGCCCAAGGAGAAACTCGCGGCGGGATAGGTTCGGGCACGACTTCGCCCGACGCTATGCGGGCATTAAGTCGGTCCCGGAATTCGGGCGAGGGGTTGAGCCGGGCGCCCCGCAGCATGTCCACCCCATGGCTCACCGCTTTGTCGTAGGCGGTGCAGTCGGGGCAGGCCGCAAGGTGATCCTCCATTTCCGCCACTAGGGCGGGATCCGTCCCATCTCGGTAGGTCGAATACAGACGGCGGAAGTCTCGGCAGCGCATGGAGATCCGGGAGCTGAGGGGAGTCCTCCGAACACCAGCCTGAATACGTCGGCCCGACGCATCCTTTCCAGTATACAGGCAAACCCGGGGAAAGTTCCTAAGTGACTGAAATTAATCGAGGTACGGCCCTATGAGTTCGGCAAATGCCTGCCGGGCCCGGTTGAGCCGGCTCTTCACTGTTCCCAGGTTGCAGTGGGTGATCTCGGCGATCTCTTCGTAGCTCTTCCCCTCTAATTCCCGCAGCACGAACACCTCACGATGCCGGGACGCCAGCTTCACGACGGTCCGGTCCACCAAATCACGCAACTGGCGGCGGGCGTACAAGTCGTCGGGCCGGGTGGCAGGATCCTCGTACTCGTAGGGGCGGGATTCGTCCTCGTTCTGGCGTTGACGGAAATATTGAAACAGGACCAGCGGGGAACGGCTCCGGTTGCGCAACTCGTTCTTGGCGAGATTGGAGGCGATGGTATAGAGCCAGGTGGAGAACTTTCGGGCCGGATCGAAGCGATCGAGGTGACGGTACACCCGGAGGAAGGCTTCCTGCACCAGGTCCTCGGCCCGCTCCCGGTCCCCGATCATCCGATAGACGAAGTTGAGCAGCCGGACCTGATAGCGGTCGACCAGGATCTCGAACGCCCGCGAATCTCCGTTCAGGTGCGCGGTGATCAACTCGTTCACCTCGGCGGCCGCTGCCGCTTCCGGCTCAGGCGCCGGAGGAGCCTTCGGCCCTAGAACTACACCCTTGATCAGCCGCGTGAGAGTTGCCACCCTGCGCTCCTACCGGCCTGGTCGGCCAACCTGCGTGACGCAGCGCAGATAGAGCAGCGCCGCGAGTGTTTTTCCGTCGCTGATTTCACCCTTTGAGATGAGAGTCATGACGTCCGACCATCGCGTCGGGTGCACGTCCATGAACTCATCGGCTTCTCTACGGTGTTGCCCTTCTATCAATCCGTCTGCCACGAACAGATGGATTCGTTCATCGGTGAATCCCGGGGTGGTCCAGATCGAGATCAGGTGCCGAAGGCGACCTGCCTGCATCCCGGTTTCCTCTTTCAGCTCCCGGTGCGCGCACTCCTCGGATGACTCGCCCGGGTCTAACCGGCCCGCTGGGATCTCCCAGACGTAGCCGTCAGCGGCGTGGCGGAACTGCCGGAGCAGCAGCACCCGAGGATCGGCGGAATCCGGAGGATCGAGCAGCGGCACGATGGCGCTGGCTCCGGGGTGGCGAACCATCTCGAGCTGTCCTTGGGACCCATCGGGGAACTCGACCGTATCGACATCGAGGCTTATCACCCGCCCGTGGTACTTCCGCTCCGAGGAGATCAGACTCATTCTGAGCCAACATGGGGCGGCTTCCCGGCCCGCACAAGGGCCTAGAGCACAGATCTGAGCCAGACTACCGGGATCTTGGCGGACTCGGCGAGGAGATAGGGGAGTTCGCTGTTGAACTGGCGGGAGATGGGACTCGTGGTGGTAGGGGAAGTGTAGGCGTCGATTGAGACTCGGTGAGCTTCGAGCCGAAGCCGGAGCGAATGGAACGGGTCGCTCACAAGCAGGGCCCGATGGAGGGATCGCTCCCCGAGCCATTGGGCGACCGAGGCCATGGAGGCACCGGTCGAGCGGCCTTCGGGGCGAACGACGATGTCGGTCTCCCGCACCCGATTGAGGACCAGGTAGCTCTGCCCGACCGCCGCCTCGCTGACGCGGTCTCCCTCACCGATCCCCCCGGTGACCACAATCTTCGGGGCCAGACCGCCACGGTAGAGAAGGATTGCGTGATCCAGCCGGGCGCGCAGTACGGGCGAGGGCTTCCCGTTGTATTGCGCGGCGCCCAGCACCACGATGACGTCGGCGGGCTGGCGCTGATCCTGACGGCTGGCCAGGAACACCGCGATGAAGCAAATGACGTAGATGCTCACGAGAGCAGCGATCGCGTAGATCACCGCTCGACGAGGGCTGGTCCTCAAAGATCGAACCCCTCGCCCTGGCGGGGGATGTCCACCTGCCGGATGCCTTCCTCCCGGAGGATCTTCGCCATGGCCTGGGCCGCCGCCGGCTCGCCATGAACCACGAATGCCCGGCGGATCGGGCCGCCGAGTCTCCGCACCCACGCCCGCAGTTCGTCCCGGTCGGCGTGAGCCGAGTAGCCCGCCAGCGTCTCTATCTCGGCCTGGACCGCGACTTCCTCCCCTAAGACCTTGATCGTGCGGGCGCCTTCCTGGATTCGACGCCCAAGGGTGTGGTCCGCCTGAAATCCCACGAAGAGCACCATGGTTCGATGGTCGCCGGCGTGATTGGCGATGTGATGCAGGATTCGTCCTGCCTCCACCATTCCCGATGCGGCGATGATGATTGCCGGGCCAGGCATCTGGTTGAGGCGTTTGGAATCCTCCACCGACCGGATGTAGCGGACCAGGGAAAAATCAAACAACCGGGCGGAACGGAGCAGCAGATCTTCGCCGCGATCGAAAAGATCGGGATGGAGCCGGAAGACATCCGTGGCGTCCACCGCGAGTGGGCTGTCGATGTAAACCGGGATCTCCGGGATCTGTCCGTCGCGATGCAGCCGGTGGAGGCTATAGACCAGCTCCTGAATCCTGCCGATGGCGAAGGCCGGGATCAGGATCTTGCCGCCCCGCGCGGCCACTCGCCTCACCAGCTCGCCGAGCCTGGTCTCTGACTGGCTGACCGACTCATGAACCCGGTCGGCGTAGGTGGATTCGATGATCAGGGTGTCCACCGGCCCCGCGGGCGGATCGGGATCGCGAATGATCGGGAGGCCGCGGCGTCCGATGTCTCCGGAGAAGACCAGGCGGTGGGTTCCCGCCTCGGTCACCCGGAGATCGACGCTGGCCGAGCCCAGGATATGACCCGCGTCGGTGAACTCGAACGTGAGGAACTTCCGAAGGTGATGAGCCCGCCGGTACGGCAGGCCGACCGTGAGATCCTGCACGGCGAACGCGTCGGCCATCTCGTAGAGCGGCTCGGACTCTGGTCCCCCTTTGCCGTGCCGCTGGAGATACTCGGCGTCCTTCTGCTGAATGTGGGCGGCATCGGGAAGCATCACCGCCGTGAGATCGCGGGTGGCCGGCGTCGCGAATATGGGTCCGTGAAAGCCACGGTTCACCAGTAGAGGCAGCCGTCCGGAGTGGTCAATGTGCGCGTGACTGAGGATGACGGCATCGATGCGACGAGGGTCAACCGGAAGGTTCGCGTTGAGGCTGCGGGTCTCGCTCCGTCGTCCCTGAAAGAGTCCGGCGTCGAGCAGAATGCGGGCACCGGCGGCCTCCAGCAGATGCATCGAGCCGGTGACCTGACCTGCGGCGCCGTAGAAGGTGATGCGAGTCATCGGGAGTGATTGAATGGAGGAATGGCGGAATGATGAATTGAGGCGTCGATCATTCGATCATTCTTCCATTCAATCATTCCGCCATTAGCTCCCATTCCGCCATTCCTCCATTGTCATCTGGTTCCGAACAGCCGGTCCCCGGCATCGCCCAGGCCGGGAAGGATGTACCCGTGTTCGTTGAGCCCGCGATCCAACGCCGCGGCGAAGATGGGCACATCGGGGTGACCGTCCAGCATGCGCTTCACGCCTTCCGGCGCCGCAACGAGGCAAAGCAGCCGGATGCGGCGGGCGCCGGCCGTCTTGAGTGTCGTGACTGCCGCGGTCGCCGAGCCCCCGGTGGCGAGCATGGGATCGAGTACAAAGTAGTCCCGCTCGCCCTGATCGGCGGGGAGCTTGGCGTAATAGCGGACCGGCTGGCGAGAATCCTCCTCGCGATACAATCCGATGTGCCCGACCCTGGCGCTCGGGAGCAGTGCGGAAATTCCGTCAGCCATGCCGAGGCCCGCGCGGAGAATCGGCACCAGGGTCAACTTCTTGCCGGAGACCATGCGCCCTGTCATGCGCTCGAGCGGGGTCTCGATCTCCACCGGTTCGGTAGCCAGGTCCTTGGTCACC
>DATIOP010000276.1:0-11929 GCA_035472975.1 Gemmatimonadales bacterium | reverse complement strand
TCTGGATCGCCAGCTGGTCGCCGCGAATGAAGCGCGCGGCAGGCTCGAAGGGATGCGGGCGTCTCTCGAACCGCTGGCTGCGCTCCGCGCCGAGCGAGCTAAGCTCGACGGCGAGGCGGAGCGTCACTCGGTGGCCCGGGCAGCGATGGCGCAGCTGCTCGAAGTCCGTAGTTCCCTCACCCAGGTCGAGGAGCGCATCAACCGGCTCCCGGCGCCTGAGGTAGTTGCCCAAGGGGTCGAGCGCGCCGAACAGGTGCGTCGCCAGCTGACCCAGATCAGCGAGGAAGCCGAGGAGAAACGGACTGCCTGGGTGCGAGGTCTCCAGGACGCGAGAACCAAGCGAGAGGGTCTGCTCGACCAGTACAAGGACTTGAAGGAGCAGCAGCAGAGGATCACCGCTGCCGGCGCCGAAGGTATCTGTCCGACTTGCGCCCGTCCGCTCGGCAAGGAATACGAAAACGTCGTCGGCATGCTGGATCGCCAGCTGCAGGACGTGCTCTTCAACGGCAACTACTACAAGCAGCGCATCGAACAGCTGGCGGATGAGCCGCCGGAGCTGAAGGAACTTGATCGCCAGATCGAGGTGCTCGAGAAGGAGGCTGCTACGGCTGCTGCCGAAGGAGGGCGGCAACAGGCCCTGGCACAGGAAGGCCCTGTGCTGGCCCGCGAGCAGGGGCGCCTGATCGCGCGGATTCGGGAGCTGGAGGAGGTCGTGGCTCGGCAACCGGTCGGATACGATCCAGCCCGCCACGGTGAGGTCCGTCGGCGCATCGAAGAGTTGGAGCCGCTGGAACTGCAGGCCGAGCGGCACCGGGCCATGGCAGAGCGGGCCGAGGTGCTGGTGTCAGAGGCCGAGGCAGCGGAGCGCGAGCTCTCGATAGTGGAAGCGCACGCCCTGGAATTGCGGCATCGCATGGACGCGTTGGGCTACACCGAGGCCGCCTTCCTCGAGGCCCGGAGCGCCCATGAGGCGGTCGAGCAGGAACGCCGCGAAGCGGAAATGATGGGCATTCGAGCGGTGGTAGAAGTCCAGGCCGCGGAGGATGCGCTGGCCGCGGTGTCACGGCGGCGGGCCGAACGGGCAGTGCGGGAAGAAGATCTTCGGCAGGCGATGAAGTCACTCGCACTGCATAACGAGTTGGATCGGGCGTTCACCGATCTGCGGACCGAGCTGAATCTCCAGTTGCGTCCCGACCTCTCGGAATTGGCCAGTGGTTTCCTGCGTGATCTGACCAACGGCCGCTACACCGAGATGGAGCTGGATGAAGACTACATGGCCACGTTGCTGGACGGCGGTGAGGTCAAGCCAGTCATTTCCGGCGGCGAAGAGGACATCGCGAACCTGGCGTTGCGGCTTGCCATCAGCCAGATGATCGCGGACCGTGCCGGTCAGCCGCTCTCCCTCCTGTTCCTGGACGAAATCCTCGGCTCGCTCGACGAGGAGCGTCGCCTCGCGGTGATCGAGCTTCTGCGGAGCCTCGCAGACCGCTTCCCTCAGGTCATTCTCATCACCCACATTGAATCGATGCGGGATGCCAGCTTCGATCGGATTATCCGGGTCGAGTACGATGCGGAGCGCGGCGTAGCACAGGTGCACGACGAGCCGGAGGGAGTGTTGGATGGCCTGGCAGCTTGATCGCGATCTCTACGGTCCGGAACGGCCGACGGTCAGGGATATCGAGCCCCTGAACCGGGTCTTCTCCGAGTCCTTTACCGATCGCTATCGGCGGGACGGGCTGCTCGGCGTCCGCGTGCCGCACCTCAATCCCCTGATCTGGCGGTACGCGCTGGAAGATGCGGGAGACGGCGCGATGGTGTGGCGCGACGGTGATGGTGAATTGGCAGGCTTCAACATCGTGCACTTCTCGGGCAGCGAAGGGTGGATGGGCCCGCTCGCGGTGCGTCCCGACCGTCAGGGAATCGGTCTTGGGAAAGAGATGATCCGGTCGGGCATCGATTGGCTGCACGAGAAGGCGGTGCAGACGATCGGCCTCGAGACCATGCCTCGCACAATCGAGAACATCGGGTTCTACAGCAGGCTCGGATTCCTCCCCGGGCATCTCACCATCACACTGACCCGGGACCTGCCGCGCAAACCGGGACTCGCCCCGGAACTCGCCTCACACGCGGCGGCAGCGCGGGTGGACCGGGTCCTGGAATGCCGCACCTTGACGACACGGCTCGCGCCGGGCATCGACTTCGCCCGCGAGATCCAGCTGACGCTCGAGCTCAAGATCGGCGATGTCGCGCTGGTCCGGCGAGACGGAGGCGCGCTCTCAGGATTCGCGCTGTTCCACTCGGCGCCCCTCGCTGCGGGACGCCCCCAGGACGAGTTGCGGATTCTCAAACTCGTGGCGGAGGATGTGGAGAGTTTCGAGGCGGTGATCGGTGCGGCGGAAACCGCGGCGATGGGAATGGGCCTGCGGCGACTCAGCCTGCGCTGCCAGACGGGATACTGCAACGCGTACCTGCGACTGATCCAGGCCGGGTACCGCACCCACTGGACTGATCTCCGCATGACGCTCAATGGTCATCCCGAAGTCGTTCCCGCCGCCGGTGCGGTGGTGATGTCGAACTGGGAGATCTGAAAAGCGTAGACGGGAGACGGGAGACGGGAGACGGGAACAGCGCCGGCCCCTTCTCATCTGTTACATGTGACGTCTCACGTTTTGCTTTTCCCTTCTCCCGTCTCCCTTCTGCCGTCTCCCGCAGTCCGCAGCCCCCACCACCTTACAAACAGCGCTCCTGCCAGCCCCAGGAGCAGGTGGACGGCGCTGCCGGCCGGACCCAGTGGGAAGAGAAAAGTCAAGCAAATCCAGAGCGTGAGCGACAGCACAGCGGCCACGGGCAAGAGGGCCATCATGACCTCCACAGTCGTGATTGACGATGACGGATCGAATTCCTATCTTGTGCGTCGACGGCATCGGGGAGACCCGTTATTGAGCCAACAGGTCCGATGAAGGGCCCAAATACCGTGACTGATGTCAGGCCCCTCGGGGGAAGACAGACGCTATGGTGAGGGCGCCACGCATTCTCGTCGGGCTTCAATAAACCCTCTCCGATGTCGCCGTAGTTGCTTCGAGGCGCCGGCCCCTGGTCGGCGCTTCGTTGCGTATGGTCGGGTCGCTCAGGCTTGACTCCCGGTAGGTCGCTGGCATCTTCCACCACTTCTTTGGCTGGATTGACCGATGCCTCTCGCGGCCGTCACTCGGCGCGTCCATTTCAATGCGGCGCACCGTCTCTATAATCCGTCCCGCTCCGACGAATGGAATCAGCAGATCTTCGGTGTCTGCAGCAACCCCAACTACCACGGCCACAACTACGAAATGGATGTGACGGTCGAGGGGCCGATCGACCCCGAAACCGGCTATGTCATCGACATCAACGTACTGAAGAATCTGGTCGAGGAGAAGTTGCTCATCCAGCTCGATCACAAGAACCTGAACCTGGATGTCAGCTGGTTCCAGGAGTTGATCCCCACCGCCGAGAACATCGCCGCCGTCTGCTGGAAGGTGCTGGCTCCGGAGCTCCCTGCCGGCCGCCTGCTGCGCATCCGTCTGTGGGAAACACCGAGGAACTATGTCGAATACGAAGGTCGGTAAGCGGACCAGGACCAAGTCCTTCCAGGCCGAGGTCCGCACCATCCTGACGGCCCTGGGCGAGGATCCTGAGCGGCCCGGGTTGCTCAAGACCCCGGTGCGAGTGGAAAACTCGTTGCGCTGGCTGACCCGAGGGTATGAGATGTCGGTGGCCGACGCGGTGGGAGACGCGGTGTTCGAGGAGAATCACCAGAGCATGATCCTGGTGCGCGACATCGAGATGTATTCTCTCTGCGAACACCATCTATTGCCGTTCTTCGGTCGGGCCCATGTTGCCTACATCCCGGATCGGCGTATCCTGGGCCTCTCCAAGCTCCCGCGCATCGTGGAGGTGTTCGCCCGGAGGTTGCAGGTGCAGGAAAGGCTGAGCGATCAGATCGCCGACGCGATCATGGATATCCTTCAGCCTCACGGAGTGGGTGTGCTCATCGAAGCGACCCATCTCTGCATGGCCATGCGGGGCGTCGAAAAGCAGAACTCCCGCACCGTCACCAGCGCCGTGCGGGGCATCTTTCGCAGCGACATTCGTTCTCGCGACGAATTCCTCCGCCTGGTGCATGGACGTCCACTCGAATGAGCGGCCTGGCAGGGCGACTGGCGGTGGTGACAGGCGCCTCACGCGGGATCGGTCTCGCGGCAGCGCAGGCGCTTGCCGCCGAGGGCGCCACCGTCGTACGGCTGGCGCGGAGTCTCAAGGACGGCAGCCGCGACCGCTTCAGGGATGTGGCCTGCGATCTGACTCAGGCCACGGAAGTCGTTCGGGCCAGCACACGAATCCTGGGAGATTGGGGGACGCCCCACATCCTGGTGAACAACGCGGGCGCATTCCTGCTCAAGGCATTCGACGCCACCGATCCCGCCGAGCTCGATCAACAGCTTGCGGCGAACCTCAAGGCCCCGTTCCTCGTGGCCCAGGGATTTCTTCCCGCCATGTCGGGCGCCGGTGACGGTTTGGTCGTCACGATCGGCAGCGTCTCGGATCATCATGCCTATCCCGAGAACGCGGCATATGCCGCGAGTAAGTATGGGCTTCGGGGCTTGCACGAGACGCTCGCCGCCGAATACCGTGGCACCGGAGTCCGGTTCACTTTGATCTCGCCGGGTCCGACGGACACCGGGATATGGGATCCCATAGATCCCGATCACCGGCCGGGGCTTCCCCGTCGTAGCGAGATGCTCCACCCGGAAGACGTGGGGGCCGCCGTGCTGTTCGCGGCGACGCGGCCGTCGCGCGCTACTGTAGAATGGATCCGTCTCATGCCCACGCCGGCGGGCGGGCGCTGAGCCGTCGTCGAATCGAATCGTGCACTTTTTTCACCTGGACTCCATGAGTCGACTCGTTTGTCGCAGCATATGGCCCGCAGCTCTTATGGCGGCAACACTGCGCACCTCGGCCCTCTCGGCCCAGGTCAAGCTTCCACCCATCCCCGATTCGACGGGGTGGGGAGTGCACGTCCTCACCGTCGCGCGAGACCCGCACGGCGGCCTCTGGGTCGGCACCTACGGCCAGGGCATCCTGCGCCTCCGCACCGGGGCAAACGCCTGGGAACGGATTCGGAGCGACACTACCCCAACGAGTCTGTCCTGGGATTTCGTTCATGCGTTCGGCTTCGGGAGCCGGGGCGAAATCTGGTACGGAACCGTGGGGAATGGCTGGGGAGTCTCGACCGATGACGGCGCCACCTGGACCAACTGGACGCTGAAACAGCTCGGTCCCGAATGGCAGTACGTGGCCCCAAATGGCATCGCTACCCGGGGTGATACCGTATGGATCGGTACGGCCGATGGCATCCAGGTCACCAGCGACGGCGGCCACCATTGGATCGCGCTCGGCGACAAGACCGGCCCGGCCGCGAAGGGGCCGGCCGATACCGCGTTCGCGATTCTCAACAACGAGTACGTGAAGCGGCTGGGGCTCGATCGCCGGGGAGTCCTGGTCACGACACCCAAGGGCAACGAACTGATCACGTCCACCGCCGAAGGTTGGCTGAGCCAGGGCATCGCTACGGCCGCGTTCGCTCCATTGAACCGTATCGTGATCGATGGGCAGGCGGTGCGCGGCACACCGTGCGGGCTCCGCCTCGCGACCGACACGATGCCATGCTACACCCGTGCCTCCAAGGCCGCCGACCCGCCGCGCACTCTGCTGACGACCTGGTTTGCCCGCCCGATCGACCGGTCAGACAACCCCTATATCGACCAGACTTATCGGTATGGCTCGACGATGGGAGGGAACTTCCAGCAGCATCAAGGCGTCGAATTCAACAATCCCGACGGGACACCGGTGCACGCGATCGCCGCCGGCAAGGTGGTCTATGCCGGACCGGCCGAAGCGGGTGCGCTCACCGTCGCTATTCGACATGACACCACGGTGACGGCCCCAGACGGGAAGCTGCGCATCTTCTCGGTCTATTACCACAACTCCTCGCTCGCGGTGAAGGTAGGACAGCGGGTCGCCGCGGGTGCTGTGATCGCGCACGTCGGCAACACCGGCCGCGCGACGAATGATCACCTCCACCTCGAAGTTCATGCGTCGCCGACCGACTCGGTGCCCGCTATCGTGGACTCGCTACAGCGATTCCCACCCTATACCACCAATCCCGAGCTTTGGATCGAGCCGCTGCCGGGCACCGGCATCGTGGCGGGACAGGTCTTCAACGCCACGGGGGATCCTATTCCCCAAGCCCGGATCTACGGCTTGGTAAAGCCCGAACCAATCGAAACACCGTTCTCCTATGCCGAGACCTATGGTGACAAGGCCCATCCCCATCCGCTGTACGGAGAGCACTTCGCGGTGGGCGACGTTCCGCCGGGAGTCTATATCATGGGAACGGAGATCGAGGGGAAGAAGGTCTTTCGAAGAGTGACAGTGGAGGCAGGGAAGCTGAGTTGGGTGGTGTTTAAACCCTAGAAGCAGTTCCGAGTTCCGGGTTCCGAGTCGGCCATGGCGAGCCTGGAAACTCGGAACTCAGAACTCGGAACCAGACTGTGTTCATCGAACTCACCGACCACCTTCGGTGTCCGGCCCCGCACGAGGAGGCTTACCTCGTGCTCGTACCGTATGAGATGGACGGGCGCATGGTCGTTCGAGGTGTGCTGGGTTGTCCGATTTGCCAGCGTGAGTTCCGAATCAATCGCGGTGTAGCGGTCTTCGAGCTGAATGGGCGCACCGGCGACGCGGCTCCGGCTCTGACCGACTCGATCCCGGCAGACGCGATTGTGGCTTTTCTGGGCCTCGAGGGGCCGGGAGGCTACCTGGGACTCTTCGGGGGCGCGTCGGGGCTCGGGGCGAGCCTGGAGACCGCTCTGCCAGGCGTTCACCTGGTCGCGCTCAATCCGCCTGACGGATGGACCGGTTCCCCTTCCGTGAGCCTTCTCCGTGGACCGACGGCACCGATCAAGTCCCGGTCGCTGCGTGGGGTGGTCCTCGGCGGGGATATCGGGTCCAACCCGGAGTGGCAGAAGGAAGCTGGCCGGTGCGTGCTGCCCGGACTCAGAGTCGTCGGCGAGGGAACTCCGCCGCGATTGCCGGAACTGGAGTCGCTGGGCGAAGCAGGCGGTTGGTGGGTGGCGCGAAAGGGCTTGCGAGCGGGGCCGCTAGACGTCGTGTGAGCCGCCGCCCGGCTCCGAATAGAGCGCTTCAATCTGGCTTTGATAGTTCCGCTCCACGACTCTCCGCTTGACCTTGAGCGTCGGTGTCAGCTCTCCTCCTTCGATACTGAAGTCGCGGGACAGCAGCATGACCTTCTTCGGCATTTCGAAGTGGGCCAGGTCGCGCAACTCTTTTTTCATCTCCCGCTCAATCTTGTCTCCCGCCTGTGGTAGCTCGATGAGGCTCGCCTCGTCCGCGAAGGCGAGATTCTTGGCATGAGCCCAAAGCTTCAGGTTGTCCATGTTGGGGACGACGAGCATGATCGGGAATTTGCGCTTGTCTCCGATCATGACCGCGTTCGACACGAACTTGTTGCTCTTGACCCGGTTTTCGATCGGCTGCGGGGCGATGTTCTTGCCCCCGGCGGTGACGATGATGTCCTTCTTGCGGTCGGTGATCTTGAGAAACCCTTCGGCGTCGAGCAGTCCGATGTCTCCGGTATGGAACCAGCCTTCGGCGTCGATAATCTCTTTCGTCGCATCCGGCTTGTTGTAATACCCTTTCATGATGTGAGGACCGCGGGTCAGGATCTCGCCATCCGAGGCGATTTTCACCTGGACCCCGGGAATCGGCCGGCCTACCGTGCCGAGTTTGAGATGTTCGAAGGTGTTGACGGCGATGACCGGCGACGTCTCGGTCAGACCGTATCCCTCGAGAATCGGTAGTCCTGCCGCGTAGAAAAACTTGGCGATCTCGGCCGACAACGGGGCTCCGCCCGAAACGAAGATCCTGAGTCGCCCCCCTGTCGCCGCTTTCAGCTTGGAGAACACGAGGCGGTCGGCGATTCGCTTCTTGAAGCTCAGACCTCCCGCGACCGGCCGGTGCGCCAGTGTGTACTCCGCCCAGCGCTCCGCGGTCCGCTTGGCCCAGAAGAAGATCCTGCGTTTCACCGAGGAGCCGGCGAGCGCGCCCTCCAGCACCCGGGCATAGATCTTCTCGTACAACCGCGGCACCGAGGCGACGATCGTAGGCCGCCGCTCCTTCATCTCGGCCGAGACTGCGTCAACGCTCGATGCGTAGTTGATGATCACGCCGCAATGGAACATGCAGTAGTGGCCCAGCATCCGCTCGAATACATGAGAGAGCGGCAGGAACGACAGGCATTCATCCGACTGGGCGTTGAGCTGCACAATGCTCATCGAGGCGACCACGTTCGACGTGATGTTCCCGTGGCTGAGCATCACGCCCTTGGGGTCTCCGGTCGTGCCGGAGGTGTAGATCAGGGTGGCGAGATCGTCGGGGCCCACCTCCAGCGCATCCTCGCGCCAGCGGGGATACTTCGCCAGCGCCGCTCGTCCCCTGGCGACCACATCGTTGAAGGAGAGGACGTCCCGCCCGGTCGCATCCTGGTCGATGGCGATCACGTGCCGCAGCGCGGGAGTGACGTCGGGGTACCGGATGGCGAGGACCTTCTCGAGCTGGGCGCGGCTCGACACGATGATGGCCGCTGCGCCCGAATCGCGCACGATGTATCCGATGTGCTGTGGCGGGAGAGTGGGATAGATCGGGACGTCCGCGCAGCGCAACGCGAGGCAGGCGAAATCGGTCCAGGCCCACTCGGGCCGGTTCTCCGACAACAACGCAACTCGATCGCCGGGGTTGAGGCCCAGCTCGCGGAGGCCGGCGGCGAGGCACTGAACCTGGTCCAGCACGAATCGGTAATCGAAGTCGGTCCACGTCCCGCCGATCTTGGCCCGCATCGCGACCGAAGTAGCCGGATACCGGTCTATCGCACCGAAGAAGATCTCGTTCAGCGTTCCCGGAGAGGTCATTGGAACCTCACAATGAATCGCTGGCCGGAGCCCGGGACGGTGGCCTGGCTGGGGCGGAAGGCAAACACCTCCACGATGACGCTGTCCGGCTGCGCGATGCCGTTGGTGCGCCGCAGGGTCGCGGGGACCAGCGGCCTTCCGTCGGCGCCGGTTCCGGCACGGACCGACATTCCGCCACCCTGGAAGTGCACGAGCCCCAAGCTCGCGAGACTGTCGAAGACCACATAGGTAATCGAGGTTCCGAGTACGCCACCGGGGGGATTCAAGGTCTGCACGGCGGCGTCGAGCGGAGCCGAAGCGGTGTCGGCGTCGGGCACCGTCATCGTGTCAGGGCCGACGACCGCGAGTGTATCAGACGGGGGATGGACGGTGATCAGAATGAGCGGAGAGAGCAGGCTCCCAACGTAGGCCTGTACTTCGCCCACCCCGGTCAGGCTGTCGGTGGTTAGCAGCCCGATCGAGTCCACCATCGTCAACAGGTTCGGATTCGTGGTGCGCCAGTAGACCGGCTCGTTGACCACATTGCCGTTCTTGTCCAGCGCCTGGGCCACCAGGGTGAGAGTGTCGCCCGGCTCTACCGCGGGATCGGCCGGCACCTGCACCTGGATGGCGATCACCCCATTGCTCGTGCTTGTCACATCGCTGCATGCCAGCACACCGAGCACCGCCGCGACGCGGCGCAACTGTCTCACGAAGACTCCGAGGCCGCTTCCGTCTCGATTTCCCGTAACGCTCCTTCGGCGTGCTGCACCCAGCGGTCGGCGTCGGGTCCCTTGGGCGGCCGGGCGAGAAAGGCCCGGAGATGCTGGGCGGCTTCGGGAAGGTCGCCTTTGGCCTTGAGGCGGAACGCGAGCCCATAGTGGGCGCCCGAGAGGCTGCCGTCGAGTTGGAGGGCGCGGCGATAAAAGCGGATCGCTTCCTCCGGCTGCCCCGTCTTGGTGAAGGCGATAGCCATGCTCTGGAGAATTCGCGGATCGTTGGGGTTGTCGCGGAGGGCAAGCCGATAGGACGTCAACGCGGCCTCGAAGTCGCCCTGACGCTCGAGCGCCATTGCCTCATTGAGGTAGTCCAGACGTTGGGGCCTGAGTGCCTCCGACTTCCCGCTGCCGAACAACCGCCGCCAGATGCTCATCGCGTCAGACGGATCCTTGAGGAAAGCGGTGAGGAGAAAGGAGTTGGGCCTGCGTCCGTAAGATAGTCCGCGCCGAAAAGTGCCGCAACGCGGTTGATGCGTCGGTAGTGCACCAGTAGGTTACTGGTCCACAGTGGCACCACGAGGCGAAGGAAGATCTGCTCATGAAGTCACCCATCTCACCCGTCCCTCGCGGAGTTCTCGAGGTAGATTGGGCCTTCTTCGGCGAAATCTGCCGCGCCCTCGCTCTCAAGGTGGCACGGGAGTTCGATCCCGAGGTGGTGCTGGGGGTGGCCAAGGCCGGGGTGATCCCCGGTGTGGTTGTCGCCTCGATCCTGCAGCGCGAGTTCACCTCGATGGTGGTCACCCGCAAGGACGAAGGCGAAGAGCCGGTGCTCATCGCCGGGCCTCCTTCCACCATCCGGGGCCGGCGAGTCCTCATCGTGGACGAGACCTGCGATACCGGAAGTACCATGAAACTGGCGCTGAGCGAAGTCCGCGCGCTCAAGCCTGCAACGGTCAAGACGGCGGTCTCGTTCAAGACCGGGCCATACCAGCCTGACTACTATGCCTTCGAGTCCGAGAACTTCATCATCCTGCCCTGGGATCGCGAAATCATTCAGGGAGGTGAGCTGGTAGTGCGGCCGGAATACGTGGGAAAGCTTCGGGAAGGTCGATAACGCGTCGAGCCTCGAGTCTCTGCCTCCGACCCTGGTGAATTGACGGCGTCTGAGGCGGATGGCTTGGGGCTTTGTGTCACCTGCCTCCGATCACGATCTCGAGAATGCATAATCGCCTCGCCGAAGCAATTGCGTCTTCGCGCGCCGACTACACCGAAATCCGTCTCGAGCGCTCCTGGCTCACTGCTGTCGCCTACCGGGGCAGCCGCCTGGAGGGAGCCAACAGCAGCCTCGACCTGGGTGGATTCGTCCGCTGCATGTCGAAGGGGTACGGGTGGGGTGCCGTGTCCTTCAACGGCCTGGACCACCTCGACGCCATGGTTGCCCGGGCCCATGAGCTTTCGCTCGCGGTTCGGCTGGAGCAGCCCATTCGGCTGGCCGAGCTGCCCGCCCGGCGTGATGATGTGCGGGCCGATCTCGACGGCGATGTCCGCGGGATTAGCCTGGCCGAGAAGCAGCAACTGCTGGAGCGACTGAACCAGGAAATGCTCGCGGTGGACCGCCGGATCGTGGACACCCAGGCCGCCTACCGCGATGAAGTCACTGAGTACTGGTTCGCCAACTCCGACGGAACCATGCTGTACGAGCTTCGGCCCGACGTGACACTCTCGGCCGTGGCTCTGGCGCGGGATGAAGGAATCGTCGAGCGCGGCCTCGAATCCATTGGGGTGCGCGGTGGCTGGCGCTCGGTCCAGGAATGCGATCAGCTCTTTCGCACCGCAGCCCGCCGCGCAATCCAGCTGCTCACCGCTCCGCGAGTCCGCAGCGGCACCTACCCGGTGGTGCTGGATCCCCGGCTGGCCGCCATCCTGGTTCACGAAGCCATCGGACACATGAGTGAGGCCGACGTGATTGCCGACAACGCCGAGGCCCGGGCGATGATGACCCTGGGACGGCGGTTCGGCTCCGAGCTGCTCACCGTGGGTGACGATGGCAGCGCGGCCGGCCTCCGTGGTTCACTCCCCTACGACGACGAGGGCACCCCGACGCAGAACACCCTCCTCATCCAGAACGGCGTGCTGGTAGGACGGCTCCATTCCCGGGAAACCGCCGCACGGATGAACGAACGGCCCACCGGAAATGCCCGCGCGGTG
>DATIOP010000275.1:0-3863 GCA_035472975.1 Gemmatimonadales bacterium | reverse complement strand
CGAGAAGAAGGAGGTCAGCTTCTCGGAGATGGCGCCGCTGACCTACGACTACCTCGCGGTCGCGCTCGGCGCCCGGGTCAACTTCTTCGGCCAACGCGAAAACGTTTCTCTGTGAGAACCGGACGAACCAGATCTGCATCGCCTGGAGCACGAAGCCGACGATCAACGCGCCAATCACCAGCATCGTCCACCCTCCCTGCGCGTAGAAGTTCCCGAACGCCGCCGGTGGAAGATTGGCCATGTCGGTACCGGTCGAGTACAGGGCGGTCAGCGTGCTCAGATCCAGATATTCCATGTTGAAGAGCTGAGCAATCTTGCTGATGTCACGGAAATGGGTGAAGGGATAGTGGGTCGGGAACATCTCGAACTGGTAGTAGGACAAAAGCGCCGGCTTGAAGAAAATCCGCTTGAACACTCCTTCGTAGAGGATTTCCAGCACCGAGTGAGTCTGGCCGAAGGCCTTCCGGGAGAAAACGAAGAGCGGGTATGCGACAACCAGCATGGCCAGCACCCCGAGTGTCGCCAGCCGCCGCAGGGGACGAGGACGCCGCGCGGGCCGCGAATCATTTGAGGCGCGGGCCGCGTGACTCCGCATGACCATCACGAACAGCCCGAGCAGGAACAGCATCGCGACCGGCGTCTTGGCACCAGACCAGCTGTTGAAGACCAGTGCCGCGAGTAGCGAGAGCACCGCGATGCTCCGCTCCAACCCGCCGCGGAAATAGGCCCAACCGCTCAGGATCAAGGCGAACAGCATCGGCATGAACGAGGAGCGGGTGAGACCGTAGAGATACCAGAAGTGGGAACCCATCTGCGGCCCGATGGATTCGTGGCGGAGTGAGTTCAGGACGGCGGTATCAACGTCTCCCCGCAGCAGCAGGCCGAAGGGGTAGCTCTTCACTTCCGAGACGTACATTCCGAGCACGCCGAACAGAAACAGGGCGAAGCAGAGAATGAGCAACCGGTCGCGCAGCAGCGGCGGAGTGCTGAGGGCGGTCGGATAGAACGACTTCAGCTCGGAGCGGGCAAACCGGAAGACCAGGTTGGCGAGCGCGCCGCCCACCGGCAACAGCACCAGCGACAAGGTGGTGGCCCAGAAGAAGGCATGAGCCTGCGGCATCGTCGGGTCGAACAGGAAGACGCAGGCCGGGAGGAACTGTGCGGCCAGGGCGATGAGAAACGCGGTGCCCAGGATCGTGGGCTGGCTGAGGCGCTGGATCGCGCAAACCGGGATGAGGGCAACCCAGGCCAGCCCGATCAGAAGAATCGCGACGAGGATCGAGACGGCGATCACTCGGAATAGCCCAGCCGTGCGTTGGTCCGCCCGGCAATCACGTTGAACTCGGCCCGATCCTCGGCGGACATCTCGCTTCGCCACCGCTCGTCGAGACGGATGGTTGTCTCGTCCGCCCGGAACCGCATTGCGTTGCCTCCTACCCCATGCCTCTGGTCGTTCCGGAAGTCCAGCATCGCGGGCTCGAAGGCGGTCCCGATGAACCGGCAGATCCGATCCAACTCCTCTCCGGGATCGCGGCAGAGGTGCTCATAGTGAACCCGGAGAATCCGGTCTCCCGGAATGGTCAGCTGCGCCACTCGTTGTCTGCGGTGCTCCGCCACCCAGGCCTTCGCCGCGCGCCGCATCGAGATCCCTTCTCTCCGTACCCGGGAATGACACACAGCGCGGCCGTCCCGGATCAGGTAGACCAGCCGCACGGGCAGATCGGACTCGAGGTACAACGCCCTCATGCGACCAGGGTTCTTGGTCGAATCAACGATCACCGGCTTCCCGGTGGCGCGGCGCACTGCTTCGAACACTTTCAGGCTGTTGCTGGCACTGGCGTGATCGCGACGGGCCGAAGCCACGGTTTTCGCTGTGATACGCCACAGGGTCTTACTGCCGCTCATCATCGCGGCCACCGCGAGCCGGTCTCCCAGCGTACGTGGCGGGCGCTGGGTCTCGAGAGTCGGAGTGAGGTAGTCCCCCTCGGATTGCAGACGCAGATAGCCCGGGTCGGTCGTCGGCAGCGAACGGAGAACATCCGGGTCCTGCACGCCGAGCATCTGCTCGAGCTCCCGGGCGACTCCTTGCCAGAAGGGGCAATTGTACAGCTCGACACCACACACACAGCGGTGAAGGCGGGAGGAGTGATGGGCGCCGAGATAGATGCGATGCGCCTCGCCCAGCGCGGCGATTTTGCTGTGCCCACCAAGCAGGAGGTCCAGCAGGGTCGATCCGGAATGGCCGCTGCCGCAGACGTAGACCAGTTGTGCTACCGGTTCAGGCACCCCTTACTCCTCCGGACGGGATATCCTGATCCCTTTGCTCGCGCTTTCGTAGGCCGTCGCCGCAATCCACGTCGCCAGCAGGCCATCCCAGGCTCCAGCGCCTGACACGGGCGACGATTCACCGCGGACCGCAGCGGCGAACTCCTCGAGGACACCGAGCTGGCCTTTGTTCCCCTGCTCCTTCGGAGCGCGCTCCGATGCACCGAAGGCCGAGAACTCGCGATAGTCGTCGCACCGGGCGGAACGGCCGTTGCCTGCCACCTCGAAATACTCCTTCCCCATCGCGGCCGAACCCAGAGTCGAGTATTGCACCCGTGCCACCGACCCATCGGGGTAACTGATGCTGACCTCCGCATTGGGATTCTCGACCCGGGCAGGACCCACGAATTCCGCGCTGATCGCAGATGGAGCTTGGCCCAACAGCCAGTTGGCGAGATCGAAGAAGTGAACACCTTCACCCATCAACCGGCCGCCTTCTTCGGTCGCATTGCTCCAATGATCCCCCAGGTCTCCCACATTGACCCGGATCGTCACGCTCCGCCGGCCGGATGTCCCCAGCACTCGTCGGAGCGACTGGGTCCACGGTGAAAAGCGCCGGTTGAAGCCGACCCGAACCACAAGCCCGGTGGCTCGCGCCAAGTCGTGGACGGCGCGGGCATCCTCAACGGTGATGGCGAGCGGCTTCTCGACGAACACGTGTTTGCCGGCTTCGAGCGCGGCACAGGCGATCGAGGCATGCGAGGCGTGCCGGGTGGCGATGAGCACGGCCTCAATCGAAGAATCGGCCAGCAGCTCGCGGTAGTCGCTGGTGACGAGCGGAATCTCCCAGCGCCGCCCGGCGACCGCGGCAGCGCTACCGCCCCTGCTGGCAACACCGCTCACTACGAACCGCTCGGAGAGGCGCCGCAGGTTGGGGAGGTGCATCGTCTTCACGTAGTTCCCTACCCCGATCAGCCCCAGTCGCACCGGTCCGCTGCCAGCTGTCGGTCGGGGCGCACTCACCGGCCGTCGAAGGGTCCGCTGGGCACTCTGGTCGGTTCCGTTCCGGTACTCGAACAGCACACCGAAGTCGCTGGGCTCGCCCGCCTTGACGCGCGCGTAGGCCGCGGGTGCGCCGTCAATCGGGAAGCGGGCACTCACCAGCGGAGTCAGATCGATCCGTCGCTCCGAGAGCAATCGGAGGAAATGTTCCAGGTTCCGTCGCGAGGTCCAGCGCACCAGCCCGGCGGGATAGTCGCGCCCTTCGAGCTCGTAGCCGGGATCGTACCGCCCGGGGCCATACGAGGTAGACATGCGCAGCTCCAGCTCCTTGCGATACATCTTCTCGCGCGCGAGTCCGAGGCCGACGTCGCCCACAACCGAAACCCTTCCCCGTTGGCGGCAGAGATCGAAAGCCAGGTTGACCGGTGCGTCGCTCTGAGTGGCAGCGCAGACGATGACGCCGTCGAGCCCGCGGCCGTTCGTGAGATCGAGTGCCCGGCGCACTCCGTCCACACCCATCGCCCATGCCTCGCAGCCCGCCCCGGCCGCCAGCGCGACGCGATTTTCAACCAGATCGGTCGCGCAGACCTCGTAGC
>DATIOP010000274.1:0-4541 GCA_035472975.1 Gemmatimonadales bacterium | reverse complement strand
GTTCAACGAGCGGCCCGAAGTGGCGCTTTCGTCCGCCGCGCTGCTTTCCAGCGATAGTGCACCGGTTGCCCGGATCACTCTGGGGAAGACGGACGATTCTTTGAGTGTCGCGGGTTCGATCCCGGTGAGCCTCGCCCCCGGCGGATACATCGTGGTCTGGAAGACTGGTTCTGCGGATGGTCACCCGGTACGCGGGTCCTACAAGTTCACTTACTCCGCTCCGACCGGCGCCAGTAATTGACGTGGACCATCAGGTCGCCGCTCTTCCGCTCGACCTCTACGCCCTGGCCCGCTGGATCGCGTACACCGCGACCCTGGTCACGATCGGTGGAGGCGTCTGTGCGTGGCTGCTCGGGAGAATCCCCGAACCCGATGGCAGGAGTAACCTAGCCCTCGACGCGGCCCGCGAGACAACCTGGCGGCTGGCACTTGCGGCGCCGATCGTTCTGATCGGCGCCCATTTGCTTCGGCTCTACGGACAGGCGAGAGCCTTCCTCGAACCGGCCGAGCCCATCACCTACGACGGAGTGCATGCCATCGTCACCGGTACCACGTGGGGGCGAGGCTGGATCGTTCAAATCTCCGCCGCGATCGCTGCCGCCATGCTCCTCGCCACAGCTCGCTGGCGAGTTAATCGGAACGGACCCAAAGTCCCAGCGGAAGCCGTTTTGGCGGCGTTGATGGTTGCGTTCTCCTCGCCGCTCACCGGGCACGCAATGGAAAACCCCTGGGGTCGGGTCGCCGGTGTATCGCTTCACGGACTGCACCTTCTCGGCGCCGGAGTCTGGCTCGGCACTCTGTTTGTGCTTTTCATGGCAGGTTTTCGTGGCGTGCGTGAGGGGGGAGCCTTTGAAGGCACCGCACTGCTGGCCCGCCTGGTGCGGTCCTTCTCGCCCATCGCCCTGAGCGGCGCTGCAGTAGTAGTGGGAGCGGGTGTTCTAATGGGAGTGGCCTACGTGGGAAGCCTCGAGGCACTCTGGGGTAGTACTTATGGACAGACGCTCTTGATCAAGATCGCGCTGCTCGCTGTCACCGCGGCGTTGGGTGCGTATCACTGGAAATCTCTCACGCCGCGCCTCGATTCCACGCAAGCCGCTTCCGCCTTTCGCGGGTCCGCGGCCGTCGAGCTGACCCTGGCGGCCATCCTGCTCGGCGCCACGGCGGTCCTCGTTGCTCTGCCGGCACCTAAACTATGACTAACGCAACAGCCTTCCGTTCGGGCGCCTTGCTCCTCGCACTCCTGGCTTGCGACCAGAAACCTCAGACCTTCAATCCGTCAGGACTCGCGGGACCGTCGCTTGGCCAGGCGATTCCCAAGCCCGACTTCACGCTCACCGCGACCGACGGATCGCCGTTCAATTTCCGCCAGCAGACCGAGGGCAAGATCACGCTGCTCTTTTTCGGCTATACTCATTGCCCCGATGTCTGTCCGGTTCATCTCGCGAACATCGCCGCGGCACTCCATACCCTCGATCCCGAGGTCCAGCGGAAGGTGGAAGTCGTATTCGTCACCACCGATCCCGACCGCGATACGCCCGAGGTCATCCGCTCCTGGCTCGACAAGTTCGACCCGAAATTCGTCGGTCTTCGCGGCAGTCTCGACGAGGTAAACGCAATTCAGCGAGGACTCAAACTGGGTGAAGCGTCGCGGGAGCCGCAGCTGGCGCCGGGTGACACCGGCTACAGCGTTGGCCACGCCGCGATCGTGCTGGCCTTCACACCCGATGACTCGGCGCACGTGGTCTATCCCTTCGGGGTGCGCCAGTCCGACTGGGCGAAGGACCTGGAACTCCTGGCCAAGATGACTGGACCCGCATGATTCGACGCCTGCTCGCCGGGGTGCTCCTCCTCTGTTGGAGCTGCGGCAAGCCGGCACCGCCGACCCTCAACGCCGAGTTCGGCAATATCCGCATCATCGGCGGGTTCGCGTATTCCCCGATCACCCAGGAATCTGGCGCGGCGTACTTCACGATCCGCAACACCGGCGACAAACCGGATACACTCGCGTCCGTCCAGTCTCCGATCGCAAAGTCGGCAATGATTCACGGAACGATGCAGTCTGAAGGTGCCGCCGGGATGGCGCGGATCGAACGGCTCCCCATCCCTCCCGGTGAAGAGGTGATCCTCAAGCCTGGCGGGACGCACCTGATGCTCGAACAACTCAGCCGACTTCCCAAGCCCGGCGAGCGGATGCCTGTCGTTCTCATCTTCACTCGAGCGGGCACGGTCACACTGGAACTTCCGGTCAGGGCCTACAACGAATGACATGGTGGTGCTCCGCTACCGGCCAGCCGTGGACCTGGGCCTGGAAAGCCTATCCCGGGGTGTGGCTGTTCGTGACCGGTCTGGCCGTTCTGTATTTCCTGGTTATCCGCCGGGCCGCCGAGCCGCGACCGAGCGACCTTCAGGAGCGCGAAGGCGCGACTCGGGAGCGAAGGAGTCCTTCAGGGCCGAGCCGCCGAGCCGCCTCTTTGTTTGCGGTCGGCCTCCTCACCGTCTGGCTCGCGCTCGACTGGCCCATCGGCCCGCTGGGTACCGGCTACCTGATCAGCTTCCACACCGTCAGCTACATCCTCCTGAGCCTCATTGCCCCGCCTCTCCTTCTGGCGGGCACCCCCAGCCAAGTGATGTTGCGCGCCGCTCAGGCGCCGCGTGCCGGCCCGCTGCTGCGGAATCTTGCCCGGCCGCTTATTGCGCTCGCGCTGTTCAATGCGACCCTGATCTGCACCCACATTCCGGATGTAGTCGATGGGCTGATGAGATCTCAGCTCGGGGCGTTCGCCATCGACCTGGCGTGGTTCCTCGGCGGAATCGTCCTCTGGTGGGCGATCATGGCTCCCCCTCCGGTGTGCCGTCTGACACGTCCAATGAAGATGGGATACCTCTTCGCGGCGACCCTTCCACCGATTCTCCCGGCGGCCTTCCTTACCTTCGCCGATTACCCGCTCTACGCGGTGTACGAGCTCGCCCCGCGGGCACTCGATCTTCCCGCGCACTCCGATCAGCAGATCGCGGGTCTCACCATGAAGATCATCGGCGACCTTCCACTCTGGTTCGCCTTCGGGGTGATCTTTTTCCGCTGGGCTCGCGAGTCGGGCGGCTCCAATCCGGTGCATCCGAGCGCGGCCCAGCAGAGCGCTACCGGTAGCGTGGTTTGAAGCTGCATCTGGTGCGGCACGGCCTCGCACTCGACGCCGACGGGCGAGCGATGGGCCACACCGACGCTCCATTGTCTCCCGAAGGGATCGAGCAGGTCGCGCGACTGGTCGCGGCATGGCCGAGAGCTCCGCGCCGAATCTGGTCGAGTGATCTCCGTCGCGCGCGGGAAACAGCCGAGCCGATCGGTCGGCGTTGGGATGTGGCGCCGGCAGTCGATGCGCGGCTTCGCGAGATGAATTTCGGGGAGTGGGATGGGCGCTTCTGGAATGCGCTGGAGCGGGAGGATCCCGACCGCCTCAAACACTGGATGGAGAGCTGGGTAACCGAACGAGTCCCCGGCGGCGAGTCTTTCACCCTCTTATCCGAGCGGGTTCGCGACTGGTACTCCCAATGCCTCGCCAACCCAGCTGAGGAGATCGTCGTTGTTGCCCACGCCGGGAGCATTCGCGCGCTGCTCTGCCACCTGCTGGAGGTTCCGCTCTCGAAGGCGTTCGAGTTTCCGGTCGATCGGCTGCGAATCTCCACCGTTGAAATCGGCGAATCTGGCGCTCGGCTGCTGGCCTTGAACGGTCCGGAGGTTCTCTAGGAAGGCGAGCTACGCCAGAAGGTCTGCGGGCTTTGCTCTGATAACTCGCAGCGCCGGTTCCAGTGCGCCAATAACCGTCGTCACCATGAGCAGCGCGGTGAATTGCAGGACCAGCTTCCAGTCCCACATCGGCAATCCTGGCACCAGACCCGAGAGCATGTTCCAGAGGGACGGACCGAACCACATCCCGGTCCCGGCTCCGACCAGACTGACCAGTACCGCTCGCACAACCACGTACCCAATCACGCTCCGGGCTCGCGCGCCCACCGCCCGGCGCAATCCCAACTCCGCGTGCAGCGACCGCACCCAGAGTCGCATCAAGGCATAGGTGCCGGTCAATGCGATGAGAAGCGCGATCCATCCCTCGACCCCGAACCAGCGGCCGAACCAGCGGAGCGGTCGAGCTTCGGCGGCGAGCAGCTCCGATTCCTTCTGGCTGGCGATGCTGCCGGATTGGACACCCAATTCGCTCTGAATCGCCGAGGCAATGATTCGAGTTTCGCCGGGATTCACCGAGTCGCGAACCAGCAAGTCGACCTGTGCAACGGGGTGCTGCAGGACACTGAGATAGACGGTGTACTCTGGTTGTAGCGCGGCTCCGAAACCCGCCGGCGCTGGATCGTCTACGATGCCGACCACGGTGTACCATTCCGATCGCTTCAAACCCACCATCAACTGACGGCCAATCGCCTCGCCGCGCTGAAAATGGCGCGTCGCGAGGGCCCGGTTGACCACGGCGACCCGTGGTGCGTCCCAACGATCCTCCGAACCGATGCTCCGACCGGCGACCATCTTC
>DATIOP010000273.1:0-4037 GCA_035472975.1 Gemmatimonadales bacterium | reverse complement strand
CTGCCATCCAGCGAGAGGACCAGGCCCCGCAGGTGTAACCGACCCCCAACTACCTCCCCGAAGGCCGCGATGGGTGCGGCACAGCCTCCGCCGAGTCCCTCGAGGAATGCCCGTTCGGCGTCGGTGGCCACGCGCGCTGCGGTGTCCTCCAACCCGCGCAGCAACTCGAGCATTGCGGAATCATCGTTCCGGGACTGAACTGCCAAGGCACCCTGCCCGGGCGCGGGGAGCATGATCTCGAGCGGGAGATATTCCGTGATGGCTGAGGCAAGGCCCAATCGATGGACTCCGGCCGCGGCGATCACGATTGCGTCGAACTCTCCTGCTTGCGCCTTGGCGACCCGAGTGTCCACGTTGCCGCGCAACGGGGCGAGCTGAAGATCCGGACGGTGCACCAGGAGTTGAGCGGCTCGTCGAGTGCTGCAGGTGCCGACCTTGGCGCCGGCCGGAAGCGTCGCGAGGGTCCAGCCTTGCGCTGCGATCAACACCTCGCGGGGATCCTCCCGCATGCCGATCGCGGCGAGGGTCAATCCGGGAGACGGCTCGACCGGAACATCCTTGAGCGAATGGACCGCGAGGTCGATCGTGCCGTCCTGGAGCGCCTGCTCCAGTTCCTGAGTGAACACGCCCTTGCCGCCAATTTCCGGCAGCGGGGTGCGGAGGTCGCGATCGCCTTCGGTGGTGATCTCGACGCTCCGGAACTCGATCGTCGGATCGAGTCGAGCTAAAGCCTTCCGGACCAGGTCGGTCTGGATGCGCGCCAGACGCGAGGCACGGGTTCCCAAGCGGATGGCGCCGACAACCGAAGTCATGCCGGGTCAGGCTTCCGCGTCGGCTGACGGAGAGGAGAGATGCAGACCAAAGAGTTCTCGAATCGTTTCGACGTACAAGCGGGAACGGACAGGGTCGATCTCGTTGCGGAGCCGAGTTGATGGAGCATGGAGCAGCTTGGTGACGAGCGCCTTGGACAGCGCCTCGATCTCTTCGCGCACCTCAGGGTCCTTCGCATCGAGCCGGCGAAGCACCCGTTCAGTCTCCTGAAGCCGAATCTCCTCGCCCAGGGTGTGCATGGCGGTGAGGACGGGTCTGAGTTGTGCTCCGTGTCGCCAAGCTTCGAACAGCGTCACTTCTTCTTCGATGATTGCTTCGACCAGCGGAACCTCGCGACGCCGGTCGGCGAGATTCCCGTTCAGCCTCTGCTGCAGCGTGTCGAGGTCGTACAACCGTACTCCGGAGAGTTCGCCAACCTTGGGATCCACATCGCGTGGCAAGGCCAGATCAACAAAAGTCAGATCACTCTGCCGACGGCCTTCGAGCGCTGACTCGACCATCTCCCGACCGATCACGGCATGCGGTGCCGCGGTCGAGGTCAGGACGATGTCCGTCGCGCGAAGCGCGTCACCCAGCTCCTGCCAGGGCAGGGCACGCGCACCAATCGCAGGGACGAGACTCCTTGCGCGATCGGGGTTGCGTCCGATGACACTGAGGTTGTTGAACCCATTGCTTCGGAGAAGTGTGCCTAGCAACCGGGCCTGCTCTCCGGTTCCCACGATCAGGACCGCGGAGCTAGCGGTCGCCATTTCACGCACCAGCCGCACCGCCTCCGAAGCGATGCTCATCGGATTGCGGCAGATTCCCGTCTCGACCCTGGCTCGGCGGCCTGCACGCACCGCGGTCCGGAAGGCCGCCTCCAGAATTGGACCCGAGGCATTGGCCTGTGTCGCCCACTCATGGGCGGTCGCCACCTGGCCCAGCACTTCAGACTCGCCGATGATCATGGAATCGAGTCCCGTGGCGACGGCGCAGAGATGCCGCAGGGCCTGGGTGCTCGCGTGGGTATATAAGGAAGGACGGATGTCTTCGGGCGGTAGCTGTCCAAATCGGATCAGCACATCGGTGAGCAGGGCCGGAACATCGGAGAACCGAACGGCGGGATT
This sequence comes from Gemmatimonadales bacterium, assembly GCA_035472975.1. Lineage (GTDB taxonomy): Bacteria > Gemmatimonadota > Gemmatimonadetes > Gemmatimonadales > GWC2-71-9 > DATBGE01. Next base: position 2,100 of record DATIOP010000273.1, on the reverse strand, counting down.
GTGCGCCGCTGCATAGAGCTCGGTTCGGTTACAGGTCGAGACCAGAGTCAACTCGGCGATCCCGGCAGACCGCAGTTCTTTGTCGCGCACCTTCTCCAGGGCGGAAAGAACTTCTTCCCTCCCGAACGCGAGTCGCTCGCGCACGGCAAGCGGTGCGGTATGATGACTGAGGCCGACGCAGGCAAGCGGCACGGTTCACTCCTCCTTGGACCGAACGTAGGGTTCGCATGGCCTGGGCCGCTATTGGGAGATGTACCGGATGGGGCTCCGTAGTCTTACGGTAGACGGGAGACGGGAGACGGGAGACGGGAGACGGGAGACGGGAGACGGGAAAAACGGGAACAGGGAACGGGGAGCAGGTGTCAGGGATCAGGGGTCAGGTGTCAGGGGTCAGGGGTTCAGGGGTCAGGATCAGATGTGGCCAGCGTTACCTCTCCGATCAATATTGGTGGCTGTGATGGACACATCCTCTCCCAGCGCTGGAACCAAGAGGCACCACGGCCTGGTCCGGCTGACGCACTGGCTGAACGCCGCGCTCCTTCTCGGCATGATCGGGAGCGGTCTCCAGATTTATGGGGCGTACAGCCACTTCGGGCCCCGGGGAGATCCCTATCCGCTTCCCAATCCGTGGGACGGGCGCGGCCTTCCCCACTGGGCACGACTCGGCGGTTGGCTCGCCGGCGGGCTCAATTGGCACTTCGCCCTCGCCTGGCCGTTCGTCATCACGGGCCTCGTCTATCTGGTCTTTCTCGGGCTCTCCGGCGAGTGGCGGTCTCTCCTGTTCCGGCCCAGGGATCTGCGCCCCGCGTGGCAGATGCAGCTCTACTACCTGCGCCTACGTAGGGAGCACCCTCCGCAGGGGAAACACAACGCACTCCAGAAGCTGGCCTACACGAGTATCGTGCTCCTTGGGGTCGTCGCCACGTTGAGCGGATTCGCCATCTACAAGCCGGTGCAGCTCGCCTGGCTAACCACGCTTTTCGGTGGCTATGAACTTGCCCGCTATTGGCACTTCGTGACGGTCTGGGTGTTCGTCGGATTCACCCTGATCCACGTGATTCTGGTATTCGCAGTCGATCCATCATCACTCCGAGCGATGATCACCGGTTGGTACCGGGGAAGGTTTCCGAGCCATGACTAAGCCAATCGAGGGGATCAACCGGCGCGACTTCCTCCGATTGGGACTGGTGGCTGGTCCTGCCGGGCTCGTTGCGGCGTGCGGTTGGGACGGGGGTCCTGTGCTCTCGTCCAAGCTGCGGTCGTTCAGCCGAGTCAACGACTGGGTAGGGGAGAAGATCTGGCTTTCAGGGGACCGACTGGCGCGCGAATACCCCGTCAGCGCTCGCACTGCCGTGGAACGCTTCCCGGCGTACTCGATCACCTTCAACAAGACCGGCGGGTACCCGGGGCTCGAGCGGCCGGACGCCTGGGCTTTCGAAGTAAAGGGCCTGGTCCGGAAGCCAACTCGACTGACGCTTCCAATGATCCAGCTGCTGCCGCGGCTCACCTACACAGTCAAACACCATTGCGTCGAGGGCTGGACCGCGATCGGCACCTGGACCGGTGTCCCCCTCTCCTCGATCGCCGCGATGGTGGAACCCACGCCCGAGGCCCGCTACATCCGCTTCGACACCTACGACAGCGGTTATTACAACGGGTGGGATCTGGCGAGCGCGATGCACCCGCAGACGATCCTGGCCTATGCTTGGAACGACCAGCCTCTCATGATAAACCACGGCGCACCGCTCCGGCTCTACTCACCGATCAAGCTGGGGTACAAGCTGACCAAGTACCTCACCGCGGTGACCTTCACCCGCGATCGGCCTGGGGGCTACTGGGAGGATCAGGGATATCCGTGGTTTGCGGGGTTGTAGGGCGGAGACGGGAGAGACGGGAGACGGAACACGGGAAGTGGAGGTGTCATTCCGAGGGAGCAACGGGACCGAGGAATCCCAATGCCTGGAATGCCATGGCGGGCTGGCATCTGGATTCCTCGCCTCGCTCGGAATGACAACCCAAATCTCCGTTTTCCCGTCTCCCGTCTCCCTTCTCCCGCTTTTCACTCCCGCATGAAATGGCAGCTATACCCACCGGGATGCT
>DATIOP010000272.1:0-3228 GCA_035472975.1 Gemmatimonadales bacterium | reverse complement strand
TCCGCCATGCTGGGCTTTGGCGCGGGCGTGGTCTCAATCCAGTGGTTCATCAGGAACAGCGAGCCCTCGGTTCCGCTCCGGTTGGGGCGGCAGGAGAAATCTTCGGGCTTGTGGAACGTGTACGGCGTTTCCTGAATCGTCCCCAGCGTGGGGTGCAGCCAGGAAACGCCGGGACGACCGGACTCTATGAAGACGATCACGCGCTGATTCGCCCGGATCAGCTCCCTCATAGTGGGCCAGGGTGGGCGAACACTCCCGGTATCCACGACCTCCATCAACCCAGAGTCCTCGAATAGTTTCTTGAGATCGTCCGGAGCGACGTAGTCTTCGACGATCAGGATGACCACCTCATCGGGGTGGTTCACAATGAAGTCCCGGATCAGTTTGAGCGTCGGTACCACGGAGTAGGCACCGAGCTCGCAGAAGCCGTGGCAGAAGTAGATCCCGTGCTCGCTTCCTTCACCCACCACGATCCGGTCCCGGATCCGCAGGGCGGCGGCGGTTCCTTCGGGGCCGATGGCCTTTTCGATCTTCTCCTGGCTGACTCCCTCCCGTTCAAAGTCGGTCTTCACCCGGTCAGTGCCCTGGACGCCGTAGTGGATGTCCAGCGCCAGCGCCCTGATCCCATCATCCAGCATCCCGGCGATATCGTGTTGGTGGTGAGGAAACAGCCACCCCACGACTCCGGTGTTGGACATCGCGTTGTGGGCGCCGGGGAAAACGACCTCATTCACGCGACGATCGCAGAGCACCGGGGAGCCGTTGCAGGTCGTGATCTCGCTCCGCAGGGGCGCCGCCGTCGGCTGCCACCAGACCAGGATCCCCGCGATGATGGCACCGGCCAGGATCGAGATGAATCCCAGGCGATAGCTGGCGCCCTGAGCCGTCTCCGCTTGCGCGGCCTGAGGCATTCGTTCGAGTGTGAGACGGAACACCTCTCGCAAGGCGGCATAGATGAGCAGCAGGCCGACCAGGACCGCGGTCGCGGTAAGCACGCTGGCGGGCCAGATCAGGACGATAGTCCCGACGACGGCGAGGGTCAGCGCCCAGAGCGCCCTGCCACCCCTCGAGGCTGGCGCATGGACTGCCCTGTCGAGTACTGCCTTCAGCCGATTGAAAGGATCCACACTCTCGTACAGCGAGGTTCCAGCTGCCGCGAGCACCACGCCGGCTCCGGCCAGCGTTGCGGCCCAGCTGAAGAGGCCAAGGAAGTACGCACGCCAGAGTCCGAACAGAGCGGCCCGCGCTCCCGGGTCTTTCGGTACCACCCAAAGAGCAACAACCCGACCCAGCGGCACCAGCAAACCCACGAGCAGGCCAACCACAATTAGCCCGATCCCAGCCCGGACCAACCCCCGCCGCCGATCGGGCAGCAGCATGATCCCGGCGATCAGCACCAGCGGGCCGACGAGGAGGAGCACGCGGGTGACCCACCGGATGCGGCCCCAGAGGGCGTGCAACCTCTGGAGGACCGCCCCAGCCCGGCTCTTTTCCATGCGGGCCACGGCGGTACCAAGCTGGTCAGGGATCTTGTCCGCGAGCTGTGGACTGGCGGCGCCGAGCGCGTTCCGGAGCAGGATGCCCACATCCGGCACGGAGAGGAGGACTTGTTCGCTGCCCTTGGAGAACACCGATGCGTGCGCGGTCTCGATGGCCCGGCGCGCCACAGCCCGGAATGGCTCGCTCTCGACCAGGCTCCCGGTGGCACTCACGATCATAGGCCGGACGGCGACCAGGTTCGGCCGTTCTGCGATCACCTCATCGGTGATTTTCTCAGCCAGGTAGCGCGAAACGTCGGGGTTCCCGAGACTGGTCGTTATCCGCTCAGCGAAGGCGTCGGAGCGGAAGATCCCGTGAGACGCGTCCACGAGGAGGGCCTCTACCCAGATCAGGAAGAGGCCCAGATAGACCAGGAGTCGGCCGAGCAAACGTCGGTTCATCGAGGCTGATTGAGGGCGGAGGAGGTGATATTGCCTCCCCCATGGCCCAGCCGCAAGACGACAGCTTGGCATCGAGCTGTCGGGGGTCTGGATTTCAGCTTTGGACCGGAGAAAAGCGGTAGGTGGGAAGCCGATGGAGGATACTAAGTCGGGGCGCCGGGATTCGAACCCGGGACCTCCTGCTCCCAAAGCAGGCGCGCTACCGGACTGCGCCACACCCCGTTGGTGCGGGGGAGAAGACTAAGGACGGGAGACGGGAGAGGGAAGACGGGGACGGGATGGGAACCACCTTCTCGAGTTCGCCACGCGGAACCCCGTGTGGCGAACTCGAGATCCCGGGCCCGTTAGGGCTTGCCCCAGGAGCTCACGTACACGTCGTCGATCTTGTAGTCATCCGCGCGGGTACGGACTCCGGCGGTTCCGCCCCACGTCGGAGTCCAGCGAAATACGGATAACCCGTGGGTACGCCCCGATTTTACGGTGCGGAATTTCTGGTTTTGCTTGTCCATGACGAGTGTCCCGTCGATCCACCATTGGAACCGGCCGTTGGCGACGTCGATGTCACCCGCATCGATTACCCACTCGTGCACCTGCCACACGTCGGACTTGAAAGGCCGGCCCGAACCGAGCTGGTTGAAGGTGACGGTAGGCAGCACTCCGCCGCATTCAAAGGTCGTGATGACGGACCAGGTCGATTTGACCGCCTGTTTCCCATCACCCTTGATCCTGGGGATGATGGAACAGCGTGGCGCGCTGGGAACGTCCGAAACGGTTGCGAACCAGAGTTTCGTGCCGGTAGCCTGATTCTCGTATCCTCCTGCATGGCCGACTTGCATGCAGGCTCGCACATACCATCGGCGCGCTTCCTGAGCGGTGGGTCCAGACTGACCCCACAGGGTCACCGGCCCTGAACCGGCAGGGAGTCCAGCGCGGTATGTCGCAGACCAAACGCCAGGTGGTGAGCATGGCGCGCTGGCATCTTTGATCTCAACCGTATTGGAACTCGGGGTCATCTTCCAGGACCCGGGGCTGCTTGAGTACCAGCCGATACTGGGGGGCAACACGTCCGCTTTGTTTATTGTCAGCGTGGTGAAGCCGGAGGGTTCGTGTGGAAAGGCCGCGACGGCAGGACTGAAGGTCCCTGTTGGCTCCAGCGCCTCGGACGAGCCCATCGACGACGTTGTAGGATCGGAGGAACAGGCGAAGGAGACGGCGAGGATGGTCAGGACACCGGCAAGGTTTCGGTGAGGTGGAATCACGAATAACTGCTCCTTAGCAGTAGTCATCC
>DATIOP010000271.1:0-7135 GCA_035472975.1 Gemmatimonadales bacterium | reverse complement strand
CATCGACCATCGACCATCGACCATCGACTATCGACCCTCAGTGATGATGATGGGCCTCTGCCGTCGCTTTGACCGTGTCGGGGGCGTCCTGGTAGGCCATCTCCGGTGACCCCACCGCGGGCCATGCGCTGATCTTCGTCGGACTCAGCAGGCCGTCCAGATGCGCCATCGCGCCGGATTGAGTCGTGGCCGTGGGGTTGTTGTACACCGCGACCAGACGGTAACGCTTCCCGCCGTACAACCGGAGTCCGTCTCCCATGATACCATAGTACTTGATGGGAACATTGAGAATTTTCCCAACCGAATCGGTCCGCACCGGCAGGCGAATGACTACTTTGCCGGTGGCGACGTCTTCCAGCCTGAGCGCCACGGCATAGTCGTGCATGTGCCCGCTCACGCCCAGCACCCGGCCATCAACCGGCATCACGAAGTCCCGGCTCCGCTCCGAAGGACCCGGCGGAATGTCAAAGGTGTTGGGGAGACCAATCTTGTCTTCGACGTCGAAGGTGAAGGGCAGCACCGGCAACGGCCGCGGCATCTGGCTCGGCGGCATGTAACGGATCACCAGCCGAAGCGTGACACCCTTCAAGTCCGCTCCGGTCTCGTTGTGCCACATTGTCACTGCCTTCATCGGCGAGCCGATCGCGAGCGGCAGTCCGATGCTGGAGGGCAGCATCAGGTTGCCGGTCTCCCGGCCGGCGGCGAGCAGCCGCTCCGACACCGGCATCATGAGCTGGCGGCGTCCCTTGTTTTCGATAACGATGTGATGGAGTGCCCGGCGAGTGACGGCGTGACCCGCGCTATCAGTCAACTGGAGCGTGAAGCCGCGGCCGAATCCGTTCACCGGCCAAATAAAATCTTCGCTGTACCGCGGCATGACGTGCTCGTGCGCCGCGTGGCCGTCAACTCCAGAGGGCATCGCAGGAACGTCGAACGGTCCGATGGTCACCGTGATCTCATGGCGAATCGGATCCACCACGAGGCTGAGCGTGGGAGCGGGTCCGGTGGGTTCCGCGGCTGCGAGCACACGAGGCAACAGGCACAACAAACCAATAAGGCACCGAGGGCGAAGGTCCACGGAGTCTCCAAGTCAGGGCTACCGCCGTGTGGCCTTCTCGGGGGCGACGGTAGTTAGACACATACAGAGTCGGGGGCAAGTCTCCCGACGACGCGGTCAAACGATTAATTTGTCTCAGCGATCTGGTGCGTCCTCGACCGAAAGAATTCTGGACGGCTGTTCGCATTCAATACAGCGGCAGCTGTTCGTATTCAATACACAAGGAAGAGACGTGAACCGAGTCGTACTCTTGCTGGTAGACGGGCTACGACCCGACCTCGCCGAATCGATGCTGGGCGCGGGAGAGCTACCTGCTCTCCAGGCCATGCTTTCCACGGGCTCGTCGGCACGGGCGATCACGGCGTTCCCCTCGACCACCAGCGTCGCCTACCTGCCCTTTCTCACCGGCTGCACTCCCGGTAAGTGCAACGTCCCCTCGATTCGCTGGCTGGACCGCAGTCGCTACCAGGGTCGCTGGTGGAAAGACCGTGAAGCGGTGCGGAGCTACTGCGGCTACCAGGCGCCGAGGCTGGATCAGGACATCGCTCCCGGAGTACGCTCCATCTTCGAGCTGGTGCCCGAGAGCCTCGGCATCTTCACGCCGGTGGCGAAGGGCCTGACCGAAGAGCGCGACCCTTCTCGCGGAGAGCGGAAGTTCTGGGGTGCGGTCGCCCATTACGCGCTGTGGCATCAGCCGTCGGACGACGCGGTAACTCGGCATCTGCTGCGGGGGATAGACCTCGGCTGGCGATTCATCTTCGCCCAGTTCCCCGCGGTGGATGGGTACAGCCACCAGACCACGCCGGACAGCGACAAGGTGCGTCGTTCACTTCGGTTGGTGGATCAAACGGTGGGACGGGTGCGCGAACGGCTCCGCGCCCGCGGTGAGCTGGACGACACGCTGATACTCGTCGTGAGTGACCACGGCGCTTCCGTGGTGCACACCCATCTCGACCTGCCCGATTGGTTCCGAGCCCAGGGCGTGCGCACGATGTCACATCCCATCATCTGGGAGCGCGACCCGCTGGCCGCCGTGATGGTGGCGGGCAACGGTTCGGCGATGGTCTACGCGCGACCGAATGAAAGCAGAGCCGAACGCTGGCCGCTCACTCGACTTCGCGATCCGAAGACATTCGAAACGAGCTTTGACATTGTTGCTCGTCTCGCGGCCGAGCCCGCGGTGGCGTTCGTGGCCGGCGAGATCGAGGGTGGATTGCGAGTCGTCGGTGCCGAGGGAGAGGCCGATCTCACGCGGGAAGAAGACGGACAAATCGGCTATCGCCGGCTGACCGGGGATCCCCTGGCGTTAGGCCTTGATCGGGTGGCCGATGAGCGGGAATGGCTCGAGCTGTGTTGGGACGCACCGTTTCCCGACGCTCCGTTCCATTTGTTCGACCAGTTCCGCGCCTCCCGCACCGGAGATCTCTTGGTCGTGGCCAACGAGGGGTACGACTTCCGCAAGCGCTACGAAGTGCCGGAGCACAAGTCGGGGCACGGGAGCATGTTCAGAGCACACATGCAGACGCCGGCGTGGGCCAGCCAGCCGGGACTGGTTACTCCGCTCCGGACGGTCGATCTCTTCCCCGCCATGCTGGAGTGGCTCGATGTGCCGGTGCCTGAGGGGATTGATGGAGAGGCGGTCTGGTCGCCGCGGGGGAGCGGGGCGGTAGTTGCATAAGGAAGGCTACGGGGCGAAGTTTTCCCTCCCTTAGTCAGGGTCCGTAGCTCAGCTGGATAGAGCGCTTGCCTCCGGAGCAAGAGGTCGCGCGTTCGAATCGCGCCGGGCCCATACCGGCAACCGAAAGCCCCGCCGTGCATCAAGACGGCGGGGCTTTTTGTGCCCCGGTGCCGGCGTCTCGCCTCCCTGTGTCAAATCCCGCGACACGTCACAAAATTAATAGTGGACGCAGAACGTAAGAGCATGAGAGTTGCTTCTGATGCCAGAGCGCGGTGGATGACCTAGGCGGACCGCGCTACGCCAGAAGGAGCACGATGTCACCACAAACCGGCTTGCGGCGCGTCCTGTTCGGAAATCTCATGCTGATCGCGGCACTGGGCGGGATGCTCGTGCAGCAGCGGTTGGCACACCAGGACTCCAACACCACAATCGCCGCAGATCTTAGGGATCGCCAGATGACCCTGCGCGATTCACTCATGAGTCTCCCCGGTTTTGTGACCGTGGACTCCGCAATCATCCGCAAGGCGGAGAGCCCGGTACGCCTCGTCGGCCCCACACTCATCGCCTGGGATGATCCCGGTACCGCGGGAGATGTTCGCTCGGCAATCCTGTTGCACCCGCCAGTAATCGAGGCGCTTCGGAAGGTCGCCGAGGATGAAGGGTTCACCCTCGAGGTCCGTTCCACCCGAGAACTGCGCGTCGTTACGTCAGACGGGAACTTCAGCGCGAGCCATGCGGAGAATGAACGCAACGAGAGTTTCGTGTTGGCGGCGCCCGGCTCCCAGTCCGAGCTGCATTTTGGTCTGATGAGTCCTGAGGAACTCCGGGATGCGCTACGGCACTTTCGGCGGACCTATCGCAGCTGAACGACCAGTCGGCGGCACAGCACGGCGAGCTTCGAACACCACCTCCGGAAATCGATCCGCTGGACGATCCAGCAACACCGTCTCCTGCCCCTTCAACTCCCGATCGAAGAACGCCACCTCAAAGGCACCTACGATGGTGAGCCCACGGCGTCCACCGATCGGGCCCACCAGATGAAGCCACCGGGTGACCGGTGAAAAGAGCGGAAAATCCGAGAAGTTGGGGTGAAACATGCCCGGTATCAGCACCAGATAACCGTCTCCCGGCAGCCGGTCAAACACCGCTCGCATGGTGTGCTGGGTCTCGTCGATGTCTCCTTGCCCCCACCCCTCGAGACGCATGCTCGCGCTATCACGACTGATCCACATGGCGGGTTGGGTCAGGCCGCTCTTCACCACATTGGCCGGCATGAAGACATCCATCATGAGACACGCCTTGAGCCGCAGCTCCCGCAGGCACGCCTCGGCCGTCGTGGCCCCGCCCAGCGAGACGCCGAACATGCCGGCGTGCTGCAGGTCCAACCGGCCGGTCAGGATTCCCCTCGGATCCAGCCGGTTGAGGTTCCCGAGCCGGTCCAGGGTGAAGATGGCATCCTGGGCCAGGAACGGGATGATGCTGTCGATGAATGCCGGATGTCCCGGATGTTCGGGATCGAACATGCGAGGGTCGAATTTGGCGAGTCGTCCGTCGGGGAACAGGACGCCGCTCGCCGCATACGGATGATCGATCGTCGCGACCACGTAGCCGTGGGAGACCAGCTCCTCGACATTCGCGGTGTTGTGCTGGCGAAATCCACCACGGCCGTGTGAAAAGAGCAGCACAGGAAACGATCCCTCCGCCGCGTCCGCTCCGGAGATGGCATTGGTGCTGACGTACTTGAGGTATCCGAACGCGAAGCCAGGCAGGTGAAACAGCTTGGCCAGAGGAGCGAGTACCTGAGGGTGCACCACGTAGGGGGCGTGGCGTCCCGATGCGGTCGCCGGCGCTGGATACCAGATCTGCACCATCACTTCGCGGCGGTCGGTAGGATCGGCCGTGAAAACCTCGGCCCGGGCCGAATCGACCCAATGGTACGTCATGGTCCCGATCGCAAACGGACCGGTCGGATGGGGGAAACGGAAGATGGGAACCAGCAGGGGCAAGGCGATGGAAGCCGACAACCACACCAGCCCGACCAATGTCCCTGCACCAGCCGCGAACCAGTGGGCCAGACTCGGCGCCTTCGCCGTGGCGCCCGCTCTCGGGCTCAGCGGCCAGCCGAGGAACACCAGTGCGGTGAGCAGGTAGGCCGGGACCATCTGCCAGCGTGGTCCCTCGAGTACCACCTGCAGGACACAGAATAGCACCGACGCCGGCGCGGCGAACCGGACCCACGGCACCGCGCGGAGCCGTGGGACAACCAGCGCGAGGAAGGTCAGCAGATTGGCAAGCGACAGCAGGACTTCAAGAGGCCGCATTCGGCGGCCTCTTATTCCAGCAAGGCTTCACATCTATGCCCCCACCTTGAACTGCGTCATCATGCCGTGCATGAAGTGCGGCTTCCCATCGGCGTTGTCGGGGACAAAGCAGATGAGGGCGTAATCCCCCGCCGTCAGATCCGCGGTGAAGTCGGCGCTCTCCCCGCTGCCGATCGCCGTCACACCACCGAGCGGCATACCCGGCGGTTCACCCTTCATCGTGCCGGTCCACTTGGCGAAAGCCGCAGCCGTAACACCAGGGGGCAGCTTGACCAGCACCACCTCATGGTCCTGGGTGCCCGCATTGTGGACCAGAATGGTATGGTGTCCCGGGGTAAGGGTTGGCGTCTGGGTGAACGCATATTCGGATACCGTGATCGTGTCCGTCGCACCGGACAAGTGATCCGCTGCTCCCGCCTGAGCGGTGACCTCGAACGGATGGATCATTCCCTTCATGACGTGCGGCTTCATGTCCGGCGACGGGATGAAACACAGGACGACATAGTTTCCTTGAGAGAGTGCGACACTGCCATCGACCGAACCTCCCGGAACGACCGCATTCGGGCCTCCCACGAACTTCATCCAGGCCGGGGACGGTCCCTGCTGCTTCATCGCCTCGGTGAAATCGGCCATGGTCTTTCCATCCTCGAGGCGGACCAGCTGCGCCTGGTGGAATTCCTTGCCGTTGTTGACGAGATGGATGGTGACGACGCCGGCGGGCACCTGAGCGGGCACGTCAAACGCGTAATCAGTAGCCGTGATGGTGAGCATCGTAGGAGCCGGAGCAGCGGCTGCCGCATCGGCCGTGGCCGGGACAGGTTTTTCGGACTTGCAACTGACAAGACCGGCCAGGAGCAGTGCGGCGCCGGCCGCTGAACGGATCGACATGATCTTCCTTATCGGTTCGAGGATGGAAAAACCCCGCCACAAGGTACATCGGCGGGGCTTCGCTGTCTGCGATGGACGTTCTGTCACTCCCGCATCGGGTAGTGCTCGTCCTCGTACCTGGCCACTTCCTTACTCAGCCGTTCCAGCTTCTCGCCCTGCGGCGTGTCCGGCTCGGGATCCTCTTCGAATAGCCGCTCCATCTCCTTCACCGCGTCCCGATACTCTTGCTCGGTCTTGATCTGCGGTGGCGTGTCGTCGGGCATGGGAGCCTCCTCGAGACGGTCGCGAACCTGCTCAAATCACTTCGGTCCAGTGGCCGCCGCCGAGAAGGTCGGTAAGAGCGAGAGGCCGGCTCGGAGCAGGCCGGTAACCAGGGGGATTCCAGCTCCGGCTCCGAGCAGGGCGATATTGGCGGCCAGCCAGCGCGAGGTCCAGCGGTTCACCATCGAGCGGTCCCGCCGAATGGCCACCAGCACCACCGCCGTTCCATTGAGCAGCACGAACAGGATGAGCGCGGTGCGCAGGGTCCACGACCCTACGCCGGACAGCATGGCGAGAATATCGGCCTGCATCGCGGCCTCATGCCGTGAAGGAGATGGGAGGCTTCCCGGAGGCGCCCTGCGGCCCAGAGAGCGTACCGGTGCCACTCGAACTATTGGAGCATCGTGCAGGACGCGCAAGGGTTTGGTCAGAATGCTGGACCGCCTCTGGCGCAGTCGGCCATGCGAGGCACATTCAGGCGCGGGAAACCAATCCCTGCCTCAAAACGTTCTCCGTGAAACCCCAGGAACGGAGTTCTCGGATGAGCCTCTTGGAGACCGGACGGCCGGCAAACGCCCAGCGCGCCACATCCCCCGACCAGGGGTCCGCACTCTCGTCGTACCCGGTTCGTGCCGACCTGCTGCCCACCGAGGAGAGCATCGCCGGGCGCTATTTCATGCGGTTCGCCCGCTCGCCGCAGGACCTGGAGGCGGTCGAGCGTCTCCGCTTCGAGGTGTTCAACCTCGAGCTGAGTGAAGGCCTGGACTCTGCCTTCGAGACCGGCCGGGATCACGACGAGCTGGATCCCTGGTTTCACCACCTGATGATTCTGTCCCGGGACAGCGGCAAAGCCGTGGGCACCTACCGGCTGCAAACCGCCGAGATGGCGGCCACGGGACGCGGCTTCTACTCCGCAGGGGAATACGATCT